>NZ_JBUZTL010000026.1:0-67060 GCF_055408345.1 Pseudomonas sp. B424
TAGGACTTTCGCATCATCAAACACACCTCAGATTTGGGCGCAATCATAGCGCCCTATTGATGTGTCCGAATTCATTAGGCCAGTTCAGCCTGCTCGCGAAGGGTTCAAGGCCTGCTTCGCGAGCAGGGGTGGGGGGAGTCAGGCGGTTTTCAGGGCGTAACGCGAATCCGGGCGCGTCAGGCCGTAATGCTCGCGCAGGGTGCTGCCCGCGTACTCACTGCGGAACAAGCCGCGCTGGCGCAGGATTGGCAGCACTTCATCCAGAAACACTTCAAAGCCCTCCGGCAGCGACGGCGGCATTACGTTGAAACCATCCGCCGCACCGCTGCGGAACCACTGCTCGATCAGGTCGGCGATCTGCACCGGCGTGCCTACCGGCACCCAATGCCCGCGAGCCCCGGCCAGGCGGTTGATCAACTGGCGCAAGGTGGCGTTTTCGCGGTCGACGATATCGATGATCAATTTGAAGCGGCTGGACTGGCTTTCAGTGCTGTCGAAGTCGATCAGATGGCGCGGAAACGGTGCATCCAGATCCTGCCCCGACAGGTCCACACCCAGCATGCGCCGCAGTTGGCCCAGCGAAATATGCGGCAGCACCAGTTCGTTGAGTTCATCGAACTTGCGCTGCGCTTCGGCTTCGGTACTGGCGATGTAGGGGCTGATGCCCGGAAGGATTTTCAACTGCCGTGGATCGCGGCCCACGGCTTTGGCCCGGGCACGGATATCGTTGGCAAACTCGGTCGCGCTGTGCAGGGTCTGATGGGCAGTAAAAATCGCTTCGGCATGCCGAGAGGCGAAGTCCCGGCCATCCTCGGAAGAACCGGCCTGTACCTGCACCGGCCGCCCCTGTGGCGAGCGCGGCGAGTTGAAGGGCCCTTTGACTCTGTAGTGGGTGCCCACGTGGTTGATGGCGTGCACCTTGTCACTGTCGGCAAACACCCCGCCCGCCTTGTCCAGCACCAGCGCATCGTCCTCCCAGCTGTCCCACAAATCCCCGACTACTTGCACGAACTCTTCGGCCTGGGCGTAGCGGTCATGGGCCGACGGATGTTGGTCGAGGCCAAAATTGGCGGCTGCGGCGGCCATGGAGGTCGTCACGATATTCCAGCCGGCGCGGCCCTTGCTCAGGTGGTCCAGGGCACTGAACGAGCGGGCCAGGTTGTAGGGCTCGCTGTAGGTGGTGCTGGCCGTGGCGATCAGGCCGATGCGCCGGGTCACCGCCGCAATGGCCGCCAGCCAGGTCACGGGCTCAAAGCGGATGCGCAGGCCTTCATGGCCGCTTTCGGCCAGCGATGGCGAGTCGGCAAAGAAAATCGCATCGAGCTTTTCCCGTTCGGCCCGTAACGCCAACTGCTGGTAATAGCCGATATCCATGGACAACTCCGGCACCGACTGCGGGTGGCGCCAGGCGGCTTCGTGATGACCATTGGGGTAGATGAACAGGTTGAGGCTGAGCTGACGTTCGGGCATGTTCCGTTCTCTGAATGTTAGGTGGCAGGGGGTCAATGCAATTCGGCGAAGTCACTCAGCACATCGTCGCGCAGGGCGATAAAACGGCTGTCGCTGCGGTTGCGCGGGCGCGGCAGGTCGACGTCCAGAATGCGCCGGATACGACCGGGGTTGGGCTGCATGACCACCACGCGATCGCCCAGAAACACCGCTTCATCCACATCGTGGGTGACCAGAATCATGGTTATTTTTTCCTTGGCCCAGATGTTTTGCAGCTCGCCCTGCAGGCGCGCCCGGGTCAGGGCATCGAGCGCCCCCAGCGGTTCGTCCAGCAACAGCACGCTGGGGCGATTGACCAGACCGCGGGCGATGGCCACACGCTGGGCCATGCCGCCGGAGATCTGGTGCGGGTAGGCATCGATAAAATCTTGCAGGCCCACCAGCTCGATGTGCTCGCGCACGGTGTCGCGTTTTTCCCTGGGGCTCAGGGGCGAGTTCTTGAGCGCAACCGCGACGTTCTGTTCAACGTTGAGCCAGGGGAACAGGCGGTGGTCCTGAAACACGATGCCGCGCTCCAGGCCAGTGCCCTTGATGGGTTTGCCATCGAGCAGGATGCGCCCTTCGTATTCCTCGTCCAGGCCAAGAATCAGGCGCAACAGGGTGGACTTGCCGCAACCGCTGGCGCCAACGATGCTGATGAACTCACCGGGGGCGATGTCGAGCTGAATGTTGTCGAGCACCTGCAATTGGGTCGAGCTGCCCGGGCGGGAAGCAAAACGCTTGCTGATGTTTCTCAGGGTCAGGCTGTTATTGAGCATGCTGCAATCCTTCTGAAAGTGCCGGTCAAACCGGTGCGATGCCGTACAGGCGCTGCATCCGCCGCTCAAAAATCCGTGCCAGTGCATTGAGGCTCCAGCCCACCAGGCCGATCACCACCATGCCGAACAGCACCAGGTCCATCATGAAATGCTCGCTGCCATCGATCAGCGTATTGCCAATGCCCTCCCCCGAAACCAGCAGGTATTCGGCCCCGATGGTCGCCA
The DNA here is from genome assembly GCF_055408345.1 of Pseudomonas sp. B424. Classification (NCBI taxonomy): domain Bacteria; kingdom Pseudomonadati; phylum Pseudomonadota; class Gammaproteobacteria; order Pseudomonadales; family Pseudomonadaceae; genus Pseudomonas; species Pseudomonas sp. B424. Next base: position 2,493 of record NZ_JBUZTL010000026.1, read on the forward strand.
GCCACGAGTACACCAGCGCCAGGTACAGCCCGGTGAAGATCGACGGCAAGGCGGCGGGCAGCATGACCCCGACGATGGTTTGCCAGCGGCTGAAGCGGTAGACCCGCGCGACTTCCAGCAGGTTGGGCGGCACATTGCGCAGCCCGTCGCAGGTATTCACCACCACCGGCACCAGCGCTGCCAGTGACAGAAACACCACCTTGGCCACATCGCCCAGGCCGAACCACACCGAGATCAAAGGGATCCAGGCGAACAGCGAAATTTGCTTGAAGGTGTTGAAACTGGGGCCCACCAAACGCTCGAAGTGCCGCGACAGGCCCAGCAGGCAGCCCAGCACCAGGCCCAGGGTGGTGCCGATAAAAAAGCCACTGAGGTTGCGCGCCAGGCTGGCGCTGATGGCCCGCCAGAATTTGCCCGAAGCAATCTGGTCCCAGGCCGTGGCCGCCACCTTCTCCGGTGATACCAGCAGGCCGGACTGGCTCCAGCCCATGTGCGAAGCCAGCCACCACACACCTGCGGCGGTAATCGGCACCACCCAGCCGCGATAGCGGCGGCTGCCATGATTGATTGCCAGAGCAGTACTCATGACAGGCGCCCCGCTGCAGGTGCGCGACCACGGTGCAGGCGCCGCTCGGCGTAATCGAAACCGCGATCGATCATCAGCCCGATCGCACCGACCACCACCACGGCTGCCATCACCAGATCCAGCTGGAACAGCTGGCGACCATAAACAATCAGGTAACCCAGCCCCTCGCTCGAAGCCACCAGCTCAACCACCACCAGCGATAGCCAGGCTTTGGTGAAGCCCAGTCGCAGCCCGGTGAAGAGGGTTGGAATGGCCGCCGGCAAGACGATGAACACAACGCTCTGCCAGCGGCTGAAACCGTAGGCCCGCCCTGCCTCCAGCAACCCTTTGGGCGCCTGACGAAAAGCCTGCAAGGTGCACAGCGTGATCGGCACCATCGCCGCCTTGGCGATCAACACATACTTGAGCGGCTCGCCGATGCCGAACACCAGCAAGGCAAACGGCAGCCAGCCCAGTACCGGTATTTGCACCAGGGCGTTGAAAGTGGGCAGCAAATAATCCTCTACGGTTTTCGACAGCCCCATGGCCAGCCCCAGCGCCACACCGGCAACGGCCCCCAGGGCAAATCCGAGCACCACCCGCTGCAGGCTGGCGGCCGCGTTTGTCCACAGATCCCCGGACGTGAACAGGTCCGACAGAGTCTCGTAAACATAGGCTGGCGGCGGCAACACCTGCTCGGAAAGCCAGCCCCGCTCAACCCCCAGATACCACAGGCCAAGCAGCGCCAGCGGCAACAGCCAGGGCAAGGCGCTGTCACCCAGTTTCGTGGCCCAGGAAGATGTGCGCACCACCTCGACCTTGCGTACAGGCCGGGGCGGTGACGGCGGCAAGCGCTTGACGTTGTCCTTGGGTAGCGCCGGAGCGTACTGCTCTCGTGTGACCGTCTGTGCCCTGGGCATATGCCTGTCCTTCTTGTTGCCACGATAGGTTTGTGTGGGAGCGGGCTTGCTCGCGATGCAGACGACACGGTCTGTCTGGATACCCGCGTCGACTCAATCGCGAGCAAGCCCGCTCCCAAAGGGGTAGCCCCATAGGGGTATGCGGTTACTTGCCAGCGACGGCATTACCAGCAGGCTGCTTGCCATCCGGGCCATAGGCCGTCCAGAAGTTTTCCAGCCCTTTGGTTTTAAGAGCGGTCTGCAAGTAGACGGGCTCGAACCAGCCGTCGATGCTGACCGGGCGGCGAATAAGTTTTTCGTCCTTGGCCTGGTCCGCCACCGCCTGATAACGACTCACCAGAAAGGTGTCGATCAGCGGCGACGCCCTGTCCCGCAGGCTGACCCCGATAAAGTCGGCGCGCAGTGAATCCACCGGGTCGTTGCTCTTGGCCCACTCGGTGAAAACGGCGTCACGGTGGCTGTCTTCAGACGTCCATTTCGCCGCGTCCACCAGCGTATCGACGACCTTTTGCACGTTGGCCGGATGCTCCTTTTCATAGGCACCGCGTACCACCAATGCGGTCTGGCGGGTGTAGCGCACGTCCTGTGCCGGGTTGTCGTAAATGATGTCGATCAGGCCTTTGTCCCGCAGCTTGAACAGTTCGCGACCGCCGAAGGCGGCATCCACTCCATTGGAAACCAGGGCGGCCTGGGTACTGCCGGTATCGAGGTTGATCACCTTGATATCGCGCTCGGTCAACCCGTGTTCGGCCAACAGGTTGATCGACACCAGATGGCCGTTGGTGCCGCGAAACACCGCAACCTTCTTGCCTTTAAGGTCTTCGATGCTCTTGATGTCCGAGCCCTTGGGCACCGCCAGATAAAGATTGGCCCGAACGCCCAGGGCGGCCAGCAATCTGGTGTCCAGCCCGTTGGAACGCCCGACCACAGCCGGCAGATCACCCTGGTAGGCGAAGTCCAGCTGCTGGTTGGACAAGGCTTCGTTGACCGCCGGGCCTGCCCCTTTGAAGAAGAACCACTGCACGTCGGTGCCGCTGCCTGCGAATGCTTTTTCCAGCAATTGCTGGTTGCGCACGATGCCCAGGGTCGAGCCGCTGAACGTGACCGGCTCACCACCCCCTGCGGTCGCGACGCCGATGCGCACTACATCGGCCTGGGCCAGAGGGGCTGCCAGAACCGCCGCCAACACGGCGGCAATGCGGCCCTTGCGAAACAGGGCATTACGTTTGAATGAGGCCATATGCACGTCTTCCTTGGAGCAAGGGAATGGGGGCCCTGTCAGGCGGCGAGGTGTTTTTTGTCGGCTTCGGTTTTCGGCGAGCGAGTGTCCGGGGTCGGCTTGAGCGCCTGGCTCAGTCGACCGTCCACACCCACCGGCACATCGCCGTCGATGGTGGTTCGGCGCACGATGCGCGGGGCATCGCCGTAGTCGTTGATCGCGATGTGCTGTGTGGCGCGGTTGTCCCAGATCACCACATCGCCTTCCTGCCAGCGCCAGCGCACGGTGTTATCCACATGGGTAATGCGGTCGTGGAACAGTCGGATCAGTTGTTTGGAATCGCTGCTGCTGACGCCCTGTATCTCTTTGACAAAGTGGCCCAACAACAAACTTCTTTCACCCGACTCCGGGTGAACACGCACTAACGGATGTTCGGTTTCATACACTTGGGCCGTGAACTGTTCGCGATAACGTTTAAGTCCCGACTCATCGGTATTACGCGGCGCGGCATAGTCATAAACATTGGTATGCAAGGCGCGCAGACTGTCGGCCAGTTGTTTTAAAGGTTCTGGCAAGTCGGCATAGGCCGACGCAGTATTGGCCCACACGGTGTCGCCGCCATAAGGCGGGATGACCACGCCGCGCAAGATGGAAATCTTCGGGTAATTGGCAACAAAGGTCACATCGGTGTGCCAGGAATTGGCACGGGTTTCCTTGGCATCCAGATGCAGGATGGCGGCGCTTTGCTCGGCGGAGCGCACGGTCGGATGCGGCACCTGATCGCCGAAGCGTCGAGAAAACGCTTCGTGTTCGGCGTCATCCAGATGTTGGCTGCGAAAGAACAGAACTTTATATTTCAACAATGCCTGATTAATAAACTCGAAAGATTCGGCGCTAATATCCCCGCCCAGTTTTATGCCTTCAAGTTGTGCACCAATCCGACCTGCTACAGGTTTTATTTGAATAGTCATTGCGCCACTCCTGCCTAACGACATGTTGTGGACAGATCATAAAGGCATAAAACCAGCGCTGACTAATCACTATTTAATCTAAAGATAGAGTGAGACTTTAATAGAACCAAGGCGATTTAAAGGCGCGCGAACAGTTATAGGTGTTTTGGTTGTAAGTTAATAACCATACTGAAGAATATCGACATCTATTAATCACGCGTCTGTCGCCAATCAGGCGCGTGCTGTTTCCATTGCTGCGCAAAGCTTGTTTGCGGATGGGTTAAGCCCTCTGGCATATGCCTTGCACCCTCGCAGTATGCTTTTGCCAAGGTGCAGCCCCCATGAACGAACCATCCGCCGGCCCTCTGGCCTGGGTAAACGGCAGCGATGCCCCGGAAAAAACCGAAATCAACCTCGGTTTTATGGCCCTCAGTGATTGCGCCTCGGTGGTGGTGGCCGCCACTCAAGGGTTCGCCCAGCCTTTTGGCCTGACCCTGAACCTCAAGCGCCAGTCTTCCTGGGCCAGCCTGCGGGACAATCTGGTCAGCGGCCAGCTCGACGCTGCCCACAGCCTCTACGGCCTGATCTATGCCGTGCATCTGGGGATTGGCGGCGTGGCGGCCACGGACATGGCGGTGCTGATGGGGCTCAATCAGAACGGCCAGAGCCTCAACCTTTCCCACGCCTTGCAGGCCCAGGGCGTGACCCGTCCTGAGGCACTGCAACAACACGTGCACCAAAGTCGCTCAAAACTGACCTTCGCCCAGACGTTTCCCACCGGCACCCATGCCATGTGGCTGTATTACTGGCTGGCGAGTCAAGGCATCCACCCGCTGCAAGACGTCGACAGCGTGGTGGTGCCGCCGCAGCAGATGGTTGCGCACTTGCAGGCGGGGCGCATTGACGGGTTTTGCGTGGGCGAGCCATGGGCCGCCAGTGCAGTGCAACAAAACATGGGCTTCACCCTCACCACCACCCAGGCGCTGTGGCCCGACCACCCGGAAAAAGTCCTCGGCTGCACCCGGGCGTTCGTCGAGCAGTACCCCAATACCGCCCGTGCGCTGGTGATGGCGATCCTCGAAGCCAGCCGTTTTATCGAACAAAGCGACGAAAACCGCTGCAGCACCGCGCAGCTGTTGAGCGCCCCCGCGTACCTGAATGCACCCGTTGAATGCATCGAGCCGCGCCTGCTCGGCCACTACAGCGACGGTCTGGGCAATCACTGGCAAGACCCGCACGCGCTGCGCTTTCATGGCGGCGGCGAGGTCAACTTGCCGTACCTGTCCGATGGCATGTGGTTCATGACCCAGTTCCGCCGTTGGGGCTTGTTGCGCGAAGACCCTGACTACCTGGGCGTTGCCCGTCAGGTTCAGCAACTGGCGCTGTACCGCGACGCCGCCAGCGACGCAGGGGTCGTTGCAAGTGGAGCGGACTTGCGCAGCAGCCAGTTGATCGATGGCAAGGTGTGGGACGGCTCGGACCCTGCAGGCTATGCACGAAGCTTTGCGCTGCATGCCATGAGCGCCAGCGCTCCCCTTCTTGCCCGTCGCTGACCGGAGCCTGTCCCATGCTGCGTATCTTGCTGATCAACGACACGGCGAAAAAAGTCGGCCGCCTGAAAGCTGCGCTGACCGAAGCCGGCTTTGAAGTGATTGACGAATCAGGCCTGACCATCGACCTGCCGGCACGGGTCGAAATGGTGCGCCCGGATGTCATCCTGATCGACACCGAGTCACCCAGCCGCGATGTGATGGAGCAAGTGGTGCTGGTCACACGTGACCAGCCACGGCCGATTGTGATGTTCACCGACGAGCACGACCGCGGTGTGATGCGCCAGGCGATCAAGTCCGGGGTCAGCGCTTACATCGTCGAGGGCATTCACGCACAGCGCCTGCAGCCGATTCTTGATGTGGCCATGGCGCGTTTTGAAAGCGACCAGGCCCTGCGCGCCCAACTGCACGCCCGCGACCAGCAACTGGCCGAGCGCAAGCGCATCGAACTGGCCAAGGGCCTGTTGATGAAAATGAAAAGCTGCAACGAAGAAGAGGCCTACACCCTGATGCGACGCCAAGCCATGAGCCGTCAGCAAAAGCTGATTCAAGTGGCCGAACAGATCATCGCCATGAGTGAGCTGCTGGGCTGACACCCGTCCCTGTAAATACTTCAACTGTGGGAGCGAGCCTGCTCGCGATGCAAACGATGCGGTCAGGCCGCGACACCGCAGCAATCCCATCGCGAGCAGGCTCGCTCCCACCGCAGACTTTCCACCCTAAATCCGTGGTCTGGTCGATCAGGTAATCGGCGCCGGGTTGAACAAGGTGAGGTCGTTGTGCAATTTGTGCCGCTCGGCCCAGGTGTGCTTTTTGCCGCTGGCCACGTCCAGGTAGTAGTGGAACAGCTCCCAGCCGAGGTCTTCGATGCTCACGCGCCCGGTGGCAATGCGCCCGGCGTCGATGTCGATCAGGTCCGGCCAGCGCTGCGCCAGCTCGGTACGGGTCGAGACTTTCACCACAGGCGCCATCGCCAGGCCATAGGGCGTGCCGCGACCGGTCGTAAACACGTGCAAGTTCATCCCGGCAGCCAGTTGCAAGGTGCCGCACACAAAGTCGCTGGCGGGGGTGGCACAGAAAATCAGCCCTTTGCGCGTGAAACGCTCGCCGGGGCCCAGCACGCCATTGATCGCACTGGTCCCGGATTTGACGATGGAGCCCAGGGATTTTTCGACGATATTCGACAGCCCGCCCTTTTTGTTGCCCGGGGTGGTGTTGGCGCTGCGATCCGCTTCGCCTTTGGCCAGGTAGCGGTCGTACCAGTCCATTTCGCGCACCAGTTCCTGAGCCACGGCCCGGGTTTCAGCGCGGGAGGTCAGCAAGTAGATGGCGTCGCGCACTTCGGTGACTTCGGAAAACATCACTGTCGCCCCCGCCCGCAGCAGCAGGTCCGAGGCATAGCCCAGTGCCGGGTTGGCGGTGATCCCGGAAAACGCATCGCTCCCGCCGCATTGCATGCCCAGAATCAACTCGGACGCCGGCACGGTTTCGCGGCGGCGCAGGTCGAGTTTTTTCAACCGGATTTCGGCCAGCGCCATGATCTGTTCGACCATTTCGTTGAAGCCCTGGGTGGCGTCCTGCAAGCGATACAGCCACGGATCGCTGAGGTCCACCGAGCTGTCGTTGTCGTGCATCACCTGGCCGGCCTGCAGTTTTTCGCAGCCCAGGCTGATGACCAGCGCTTCGCCCCCCAGGTTGGGGTTGCGTGCCAGATTGCGCACGGTACGGATCGGGATATAAGCATCGGTGGCACTGATCGCCACCCCGCAACCGTAGCTGTGGGTCAGCGCCACCACGTCATCGACATGGGGGTAACGGGGCAGCAGTTCATCCTTGATCCGCTTGACGGCATGGTTCAGCACCCCGGTCACGCACTGCACGGTGGTGGTGATGCCCAGAATATTGCGCGTGCCCACGGTACCGTCGGCGTTGCGATACCCCTCGAAGGTGTAGCCCTCAAGCGGCGACTGCGCGGGCGGAACATCGGTGGCCAGCGGCAGGCTGTCCAGCGACGGTGCGGTGGGCATGCGCAGCTGGTCTTCATTGACCCAGCTGCCACGGGCAATCGCCTTCAAGGCATAGCCGATGACCTGGCCGTAGCGAATCACCTCGCCGCCTTCGGCAATGTCGACCAGCGTTACCTTGTGGCTTTGGGGCACAAAGTCCAGGGTCACCAGGCCGTCGGCAAACACTGTCCCGGCCGGTACGCCCTGATCGTTGACCACGACTGCAACGTTATCCAGCGGGTGCAGGCGGATCGAGCGCGGCGAGTCGGAATGTTCAATTAACGTCATGACGCCGCTCCTCAAGAATGGACAGGTGCAAGTTCAGCGATTTTCGAACCGCTGGACGGTGGCTCTTTAAGTACCACACGCTTGATCGGCCCTACGATCACCAGGTAGCTGAATACCGCCACCAGTGCGTTGCAACCGACAAACACCAGCGCCCATTTGAACGAGCCAGTGGAGCTGATGATGTAGCCGATGACGATGGGGGTAGTGATTGAAGCGACGTTGCCGAAGGTGTTGAACAGGCCACCGCTCAACCCGGCGATCTGTTTGGGCGAGGTGTCGGAGACGACGGCCCAGCCCAGTGCACCTACACCTTTACCGAAGAACGCCAGGGCCATAAAGCCGACGACCATCCACTCAACATCCACGTAGTTGCACGCCACGATGCTGCTCGATACCAACAGGCCAACAATGATCGGCGCCTTGCGGGCGAAGGTCAGGGAATGGCCTTTGCGCAGCAGGTAATCGGAAATCACCCCGCCCAGCACCCCGCCGATAAACCCGCAGATGGCGGGTAATGAGGCGATAAAACCGGCCTTGAGGATGGTCATGCCGCGCTCCTGTACCAGATACACCGGAAACCAGGTCAGGAAGAAGTAGGTAATGCCGTTGATGCAGTACTGCCCCAGATAAACGCCGAGCATCATGCGATTGGTCAGGAGTTGACGTATGTAATCCCACTTTGGACCGTCAGCCTTTTTGCCTTTTTGGTCCATGTCGACCATGCCGCCGTTTTCAGCGATGTACTTGAACTCGGCTTCGTTAATGCCCGGGTGTTCGCGAGGGCTGTAGATCACTTTCAGCCAGATGCCTGAAAACACGACGCCGAACAGGCCCATGACAATAAACACGTGTTCCCAGCCGTAGGAATAGACGATCCAGCCCATCAACGGAGCGAACAATACCGTGGCGAAATACTGCGCCGAGTTGAAAATGGCGGATGCCGTGCCACGTTCTGCCGTCGGGAACCAGGCGGCCACGATGCGGGCGTTACCGGGAAAGGATGGCGCTTCGGCCAGACCCACCAGAAAACGCAGCATAAACAGTGCAACCACCGCTGTAGACATGCCGAACTCACCGACAAATCCTTGCAGCACCGTGAACAGTGACCAGGTGAAGATGCTCAGGGCGTAGACTTTTTTCGAACCGAATCGATCGAGCAGCCAGCCACCGGGGATTTGTCCGGCCACGTAAGCCCAGCCAAATGCGGAGAAGATATAACCCAGAGTGATGGCGTCGATGCCGAGGTCTTTTTGCAGGCTGGAGCCCGCAATGGCGATGGTCGCACGGTCTGCATAATTGATCGTGGTCACCAGAAAAAGCATGAGCAAAATCAAATAGCGGACGCGCGTAGGCTTGGTCGCTTGCATGTAGTACTACTCCCACTGATTATTTTTATGCGCGGGTGAATATTTTTTGATGTGGCGGGCTTTCAGGTGACGCTGTGTGTGATTCTTTGGGAGAATTTTTACAGCCGCCGAGCATATTCCCTTACGCAAAAGGCCGCTGATTACTCAGCGGCCTTGGTGCTTGCTTACTGCGGGCCTTGCTTGTCGATCAAGGCGGCCAGTGCTTCGTACTCTTCTGGCAACAGATCGGTCAGGGGGGTGCGTACCGGGCCTGCGGTGTAACCGGAAATGGTTGCACCGGCCTTGACGATACTCACGGCGTAACCGGCCTTGCGGTTGCGCAGGTCCAGGTACGGCAGGAAGAAGTCATCGATGATCTTGCCCACGGTGACGTGATCTTCACGGGCCACGGCGCGGTAGAAATCCATCGCGGTTTTCGGGATGAAGTTGAACACCGCCGAGGAGTAAACCGGTACGCCCAGTGCCTTGTAAGCTGCAGCGTAGACTTCGGCAGTCGGCAAACCGCCCAGGTAGCTGAAGCGATCGCCCAGGCGGCGGCGGATCGACACCATCAACTCGATGTCACCCAGGCCATCCTTGTAGCCGATCAGGTTCGGGCAGCGCTCGGCCAGACGTTCCAGCAGCGGCGCAGTCAAACGGCAGACGTTGCGGTTGTAGACAATCACGCCGATTTTCACCGACTTGCACACTGCCTCAACGTGGGCGGCAACGCCGTCCTGGCTGGCTTCGGTCAGGTAGTGCGGCAGCAGCAGCAAACCTTTGGCGCCCAGACGCTCGGCTTCCTGAGCGTATTCGATGGCCTGGCGAGTCGAACCGCCGACACCGGCAAGGATCGGCACGCTGTTGGCGCAGGTATCGACTGCAGTTTTGATCACTTGCGAATATTCGCTGGCTGCCAGGGAGAAGAACTCACCGGTACCACCGGCAGCGAACAGGGCTGAGGCGCCGTACGGGGCCAGCCATTCCAGACGCTTGATGTAGCCCTCGCGATGGAAATCACCTTGAGCATTAAAGTCGGTTATCGGGAACGACAACAGACCGGAAGAGAGGATGGACTTCAGTTCTTGTGGATTCATTATTCGAACACCCTGGGAGCACGTTGTGATGGAAAATACGTTAGCGCTTTGCTACGTCGTACGTCATCGTACAACTTAAAAAAGGAACGTCAATCTCATTTCTTTAAATCATGCTAACCGGTGGCCGAATTTTGGCAGACAAAAAGCGCAAAGCCCGTCTATTACGGGCTTTGTTGGCGTTACGCAGCGTTTGAATTTAATTCCAGAGCAGAGGTAGGTTGTCCGAGAACAGACTTTAGTCCGTACCCGCTGAGGAGGTACTTCAACTGTGGGAGCGAGCCTGCTCGCGAAAATTGTTCGCGAGCAGGCTCGCTCCCACAGGGGGGCTTACCCGCGTTGCGCTTCCGCTTCTTCATGGGCATGACGCAGGCGCTCGCGGCTGTTGGTCAGATGCAAGCGCATGGCCGCACGGGCAGCTTCCGAGTCCTGACGGGCAATGGCCTGGTAAATCTCTTCGTGCTCACGGCTCAGCCGGTTCATGTACTGCTGCTGGTCATCATGGGCCAGGCGCGCCGAGTTGAGCCGGGTGCGCGGAATGATGCTGGTGCCCAGGTGGGTCATGATATCGGTGAAGTAACGGTTGCCGGTCGACAGCGCAATCTGCAAATGGAACTGAAAGTCAGAGGCCACGGCATCACCATCACGGGCGGTGTTCTCGTTCAGGGCATCCAGCGCCGCACGCATTGCGGCCAGTTGCTCGTCGCTGCGGCGTTGGGCAGCCAACCCGGCCGATTCCACTTCAAGGCTGATACGCAGTTCAAGAATCGCCAGTACATCGCGCAAGGTCACAACGGTGGCCGGGTCGATCCGAAACCCGCTCGGGCTCGGTGTATCCAGCACAAAGGTGCCGATACCATGCCGGGTCTCGACCTGCCCTGCGGCCTGCAGGCGGGAAATCGCCTCACGCACTACCGTGCGGCTGACGCCATGCGCTTCCATGATCGCTGACTCGGTAGGCAACTTGTCGCCACGCTTGAGCATGCCGTCGCGGATCTGCTCGGACAGCACCGTCACCAACTCTTGCGCGAGGCTACGGCGCTTGCGAGGGAGGCGGGGTACGTCGGTCTGGTTATCCATGGTGAACATTTTTCTCGAATTCAAAGGGATCGGGAGCACTGATCATTAAAGCAGCTGAACAATCGGTCTGGCGGATCTGGACGCTGCACTGCACTGCCCCCGTATGGGCGCATGATAGCTCAAGCGAGTTGTACGATCACCTGCTGACACCCAATACCTTCAGGCCCTACTTCTACCTCCACAGGATCCTGGCAGAGCTTTCTCCACAAAACCCCGACTACTTGAATACTCCTACTACACAAGAATACTTATCCCCCAGAAACTCCGACATACCTGATACACCCTCTTTTGCTGATTACCCACTCTACGCGGCACTCATTCAAGCACTGAGCCCTTGAACATGCTGAATTCCGAAACCCGCTCCCTCCTGAACCGTTCGTTACGCAATACCACCCTTACCTTGATCCTGCTGGCAGATTTATGGGCGCCCCCCGTCCAGGCAGCCCTGCCATATAAAGAACAAGGACGCCTGCACGACCCGTCCAGCTGGCGCAGCGATGAGTTCAAACGCGACTGGGGCCTTCAGGCCATTGGCGCTGATTACGGCTATGCCCGTGGATTGAGTGGTAAGGGTGTAAGGATCGCCATTTACGACAGCGGCACGGATCTTCGTCACCGCGAATTCGCAGGAAAAGGCCACCGGGGGGTGCGCATGGCCGAACCTGGTTGCCTGAGTGAAGCAAACCTTTCTCCCGACACGGGTTGCTTTTTTACTGAGGGTGATCGAACTGCCGTTATGTGGATTGACCTGACCCCGGACAACAAACTACAGCTCGAAAAGTTGATAGCCAGCGGGACGCTGACCGATGACTTTATTCAAATTTACAGCTCAACTCTCGGAAAAAGTATCGATGACCACGGCACCCATGTAGCTGGAACCATGGTCGCCAATCGCGACGGCAGCGCCTTTCACGGCGTCGCCTACAACAGCAGCTTGAGTGCCATTCGCTATGCCACCCACGAGTACTACAACCCCCCGTCTGCCAATTTCACCGGCCGCGCTCAGAGCTTGGCCGCCATCACGGGTGCCTATGCGCAACTGCGCCAAGATAATGTTCGTGTCATCAACCACAGTTGGGGCCCCCCTGTGGATCTGGAGAGCCTCGAGGTTCTGGATGCCGACCTGGCAGCAGAAACCGGCGTTCTGGGCAATGCACTAGGCCAAGGCTCCCGGGATTTTGGCCTGCTGCAGGTCTGGGCGGCAGGGAATAACCGCAAGGGTCAAAACACCTCGCCCGAGACGGCGCTCTTCGCCGACACACTGCCCAGCATGCCGCGAGCCCGCCCCGAGCTAGAGCCCTACTGGCTCAGCGTGGTCAACCTGAATCAAAGCCTCACGCTCGATAGCAGCTCGTTCCGTTGCGGGTACAGCATGAACTGGTGCCTGGCGGCACCGGGGACCGGCATCATCTCATCCATCGTCAGCGGTGAGATCGACACGCAAAGAAATTACGGCCCTGACACAAAAGTGAATGGCTTTACGATCACGGCAGATCGACCGGTTTTCGGCTACGGGTCGCAAACCGGCACCTCCATGGCCGCCCTTCATGTCAGCGGCGCGCTGGCACTCCTGATGGAACGCTTCCCCTACCTCGACAACCCGCAGATCCGCGACGTATTGCTGACCACTGCCCGTGACCTGGGCACGCCCGGCGTCGATGAGGTGTATGGCTGGGGCTTGATAGATTTAAAAAAAGGCATCGACGGGCCGGGGCAACTTCGGGTCGATACCAACGTAGTGATGAACCAGCGGGCCGGTGGCGCCAAAATCTGGCAAGGCGGAGCCTGGGACGACTGGCGTAACGACATCAGCGGCCCCGGCCGCCTGGGTAAATCAGGCCCTGGCTGGCTGCGCCTCAGCGGCAACAACAGCTTTGCCGGTGCAACCCTCACCAGCGGCACTTTAGAGTTCGATGGCGTTAACCGCCTAAGCCGGGACATTCAAGTCAACGGAGGCTTGCTGCGGCTCAATGGCACCCTGCAGGGCACCGATCTCAACCTGAAAAGCGGCAGCGCCCACATCAACGGCCAGCAACATGGCGGCCAGACCCTGGTCGGGGCCGGGGCCTTGCTCAGTGGCGACGGCATGCTGGCCAACACCCGCGTCGAGGGCACTATTGTTCCCGGCAGCGAACTGCGCCCGCTGACCGTAAATGGCACCTATGTACAGGCCGCCGGCTCAAACCTGGTGGCCCGCGTCGGTCTGAACAACGCTAACGTACCGGCACTCAAGACCACCGGTCTGGCCAGCATCGAAGGCGGTACCTTGCGCCTGACCCGTGGTGCCAATGGTTCGGTGCTCGGCCAGCAATACCGCGTGTTGCAGGCTGATGGCGGGGTCACGGGGGCATTCAGCACGATTGATCGTCAACAATTCTCGCCCTTTCTGGGTTTTACCCAGCGTCTGAACGCCAATGCCTTGATGGTGGATGTGGGGCGCGGCCTGCCTCTGGCTTCAGTGGCACGCACGCCCAACCAGCGCGCCACCGCGACTGCCGCCGATAACCTGTCCCTGTCACAGCCCTTGGCACAACGATTGACTTCACTGTTCCCCGCCCAGGCACCCGAAGCACTGGACCAACTGAGCGGCGAACTGCATGCCAGCACCCAAGGGGTGATGCTCGAAAATAGCCGGGGCATCCGCGATGCAGCACTGGAACGTGCCCGCAGCACCCCACGCACCGACGACCCGCAAGCGGGTACACCGCGCTCTGGCGTTTGGGTGCAATTGCCCCATAAAAACGGCCGCCTCGATAGCGACCGCACGACCTCAAACGTCAGCTACAGCAGCACCGGCCTGCTGATAGGCATCGACCACGTCTTCGAACAAGGCACGCAAGCCGGGATGCTGCTGGGCAGCAGCCGCGGCGACGTAAAAGCGGGGGGCCGCGGCAAAGCCAGCATCGACACCTACCAGACCGGCTTGTATCTGGGCCACACCTGGGACGCTTTCGGTCTATACGGCGGCTTGAGCTATGCCAACAACCAAATCCAGAGCAAACGCCAAGTCGGCTTCCCTGGGGTTAACGAGCAACTGGCCGCCAAATACAACAGCCGCACCGGGCAACTGTTTATCGAAAGCAATTACCGCCTGGAACAGGGCGCGCTCGAATGGCAGCCGTATGTGCAACTGGCCCATATCCGTAGCCGCAACGATGGCTTCAACGAGCGCGGTGGCATCAGTGCCCTGAAGGGTAAAAGCTCGACCAATAGCGTCAACCTGGCCACCGGCGGCGTGCTCTTCAAACTCGATATGGCCAAGACCCAGACCGGACCTGCCTGGTTGAGCTTCAACGGCGGCCTGGCCTACACCCGCGCCAGCGGCGACCTGACCCCAGCGGTCGATGTCGCCTGGCAAGGCGCAAGCACGATGCACATCACCGGCGCGCCGTTGAACAGCACAGCATTGAAACTGAACCTGGGAGCGGTGGCACGGCTCACACGCAGCAGCTCAGGCAGCGTGAATCTGAGTGATCAGCGCGGTGAGCGTTCGCAAGAACGCAGTGTGTCGGCGCAGTATCAGTTTGAGTTCTGAAGACCGGCCGCAACAACGACCGGTCTGTCTTCAGGCCAGCTGCGGTGAAGCCTGATCCTCCTGAATATCGCTCACGATAACCAGGTCGTCCGGGACCCAGATCAGGAACGGGTCCTTGGCCGGCCGGTCGTCATAAGGCCGGGCGCCCTCTTCACCCGATTGACCGGCCCGTCGAAAGCCGTACACCTGGCGCCGTTCTACATGAATACTCGGCGCCGCCCCTGCGCCACTGGAAGGCTCGATGCTCATGGCCTTCAAAGTGGCCAGCAAATCCTCAATAATCTGCTGTCGGTTGAGGGTGAACGCCGAAGCGAAGCAGCGCCAGAAACGCCAGCCCGCCCGTTCCAGAATACGTTGGCGGCGCATGTCGCTGTCCCAGCGATCCGGCCCGTGGAAGCGGTCGCCGTCGCACTCGATGGCCAGGCGGCTGTCGTTATCACCTTCAACCACCATGTCGATGCGATAAGCCCCCACGCCGACCTGGGGAATCACCCGATAGCCGCGCTGCGTCAGCTCATCGTACATATCGCGCTCAAAGCCCGACTCGCATAACTCCCGCAAATCGCTGACCTGTGCCGCATCCTGGGTAAAGGGTGTTTCAAAGTGCTCAATCAGGCCCCGGCGCAAGCCATCGACCGCGCTGAGGTCGGTCAGCTCGACACTGCGCACCAGGTACATGCGGTCCCGCGCCCGGGACGCGGCCACGTTGAAACGCTGAGCAATGGAGTCGCGGCTATTGGCGAAGCAATCACCGGGGCTGGCCACCATCGACAGGAACATGATGTCCCGTTCCTTGCCCTGGAAAGTGCGCGCATCGCCACAGCTGATCTGGAACCGGGTGATCACTTCTTCACCCAGCTCCTTGGTCAGCATCTGCATGATTTTTTGCGCTTGCTCCGCTCCCAGCAACGAAACCACGCCAATGCTGCGCCCGACAATTTGCGGCAGAGCGATCAAGCGACGGATTTCCTCGACAATCACATTGGCTTCGCCGAGGTTGAACTTGCCCTTTTTCGCCCCGTCCATCACCAGCAGATCCACCAGCGGCGGGTCCAGGCGCTCGGTCATCATTGGCAGGCGCAGCGGCTTGAGTTCGTGGTTGTAGAACTCGCGCTTGGAGTATTCGATGATCGGCGCCACGCAGCGAAAGTGCTCGCGCAGCATGGTGCCGCTCTTGGCAAAGACCACCTTGAACAGGTCATACAGCGAGCGCTCTGGAGACATCAAGGGCCGATAGAGCCCCACCTGGTTGCCCAAAAAGCGCGCCATCATGTTCTGCACGCGCTCTTCTTCCATGCCGATGCCGTCCGGCGAGACTTGCTTGTCATCGCCCACCACCAGCACTTTTTTCGCCCGCAGCAAGGCCGGCAGCGCGGTCAAATCGGACTGCGATGCTTCATCGATAATCACCAGATCGAACGCGCCGTACTGCGCCGGCAAGCTCTCGCAAATGCGGTAGTGCGGCATGATCCAGCACGGGATCGCCGAGATCGCCACGTCGGCGGCCAGTCGCGCATCCTGGCGATAACGCCCGGCACGCACGCCGGTGCCCTTGCCGATTTTCCGGATCGCGGTGCGATACAACTCAAGGGCTGCGCGGACACTCGGCGTGGCGTTTTCTGACAAGCGCAACCAGGTGCGTTTAACCACTGCATCCTGATAAAGACGCGACAGGCTCAGCTCCAGTTCACCGCGCAATGTGAACAGGCGCTTGAGGTCTTCGCGACCATCAATGCTCTTCAGGTACTGCGCCAAACGGCTCAGGCGCCATACGTCCAGGCAGTTATCCGCAAGCAGGACATCCACCGGCCCGGTGCACGGTTCGTCACGCAAGCGGGCAGCCCAGATCAGCCCGCCGCTTTGCGCAATAACGTCCGTCACCCGCTGCACCGTTTCAAGTGCGCCGTTCAGCGCCAGCACACGGCGCAGTTCGTCCATCAGCTCGGACCATTGCGCCTGAAGCTCGGTGACGCTCACATCCGGCTGGCCCAGGCTGGCATCGAGAAACCCTTGCAGACGCTCGCTGACTGCGCCGCCACAACCGGCCAGGGCCTTGTTGAACGTTTCCTTGAGCACCCAGGTGGCCGCAAGACGGTGGCGCATCAGGTAATGACGCAGAATGCTCGCGCCCTTGCCCAGCACGGCCTCGTCACTGCGCAACCGGCTGACTTCAACCCAGTCCGGGAGCAGGTGCCTGAGCTCGGCGTGGGCGCGGGCTTCGCCGTGCTCCGCACGGATAATGTTGTCGTACTGCTCAATCGCCCGGGTAGCCGCCAGCAGTTGCTCGGCGTCGGCTTCAAGGGTCGGCAGCGGCATTTCGGCGGCCAGTGCATTCCAGCGCAACAGCAAGGTACGACCCACTTGCTGGAAGCGCACAAAAGCTTGCACATGCGCCCAGTCCTGATCGTTTTGCGGCTTGCTGCCCAGCACCACAATGGCGTCCAGCAACTGTTTCTGGCTGCCCTTGCCGATCAGGCCGGACAACCCGAACGGGCGCCGTCCCAAGGCCAGGTTGTCGATGGCAGCCACCACTTCGGGCTGCGCCTGGGGCTCGAATGACAAGCTCACCGGCCTGGCCACAAACGCCTTGCGCCCGCCCAGTGCCTCTTCGATTTCAGCCTTGAGGCTGTCAAAAAGCGCCAGCACATCGGCATTCGGGTTGCGCATCAAATAGGCCTGCATGGCCGCCACCCAGCCATGCTCGGCAGTCGCCAGCTGCGTACGCAGGGCCTGCAAGTGCTCCAGATGCTCGACCAGGGCCTGTGCCTGCTCAAGGGTCTGCACACTGGCGTCCAGCAAACGCGGCACCTCGCCGGTGCTTTCCTTGTGCTGCAACTGGCTTTCCTGAGCCAGATCCTGATGCACCTGAATCAGCGTTTGCGCCGGTGGGAAATCCTCCAGTTGCGGCACTTTGTGCCCCAGGTAAGACAACGCGTCTGCGAGCACCAGCCGCGCCTCGCGCAAGGCGATGATGTCTTGCAGGGCAAAACGCGGGCGATGCTCATCGCCAATCCCGATCTGATCGGCAAAGCCGTTGATCTCGTCCTGGGCCGTGGCGACCTGCAGCGCGGCATGGGTGGGGCTTAGGCGTTCGCCGTCGATTTCCAGGTCCGACAAGTTACGCTCGGCCCACTGGGTGATCTCACGATCGGCACTGGCCATCTGACCGTGGAGGGTATTGATTTCGTCATCAATCTGGCTGATTTCGCGTTTATACAGCGACCTGTCAATGCGCTGAACTTCAGCTGAAATCTTTTGAATGGCGAATTCAAACTGCTTCATGCCATCCGCTTCGCTGCTCAGCAGGCTGATCGCCAGCGGGCGAATGTCTTCGGGAAGTTTTTCCTGCAACACGGCCAGCGCCGGGTCTTTCATCGACGTCACCAACACCCGCTTGCCATTGGCCAGGTAGTGGCTGATGACGTTGGCGATGGTGTGGGTTTTGCCGGTGCCGGGCGGGCCTTGCACCACAACCCCGTCGTGCACTTCAAGCAGCTGGATGATTTGCACCTGCTCGTCGTTGTACGGCTTGGGGAAATAAAGTTCGTGGGCTTTGGCCGCCGGGGCACCATCACTTTGCGAACCACTGACGTAGGACAGGCCACGAAACGGTGGCAGCACTACGTCTTCAAGCACGCTCGATGGTTCGGTCAGGATCGCCTGCAAGGCAGCTGGCAACTCGCCGATCGCCTCGATCTCGCCCTCGAAGCGCCCCAGGTCTTCAATAAACATGTTGCTGTCGCGGGCGCGGGCAAACAGGGTCCAGGTGTCAGTCACGCACAGGTGCTCACCGGCCTTGGGCACGCTGCGATCACCTTCGGCCACCGTCACCGGCAAAAACTGCCCTTGGGCATCGAGCAACGAAGAGGCCGAACGGATCACCGGCTCATAACTGACGGGGTTGAACGGGCTGATCCCGGCCTGGTCTTTCTTGAAAAAGTCCTTGGCCAGGGTTGCCAACGGCCCGACGCCGGCAATATCTGCCGCCACATAGGCGTCCACTTCCAGACGCGGTTCGGCGGCACGCGGGCGCACTTCAATCGCCATGCTGTCCGGGTTGATGGCAATCTCGACCAATTGACTGATCAGCGGGTAATGGATGACGCCGACCACCGGATGTTCCCACGTCGATACCCCCAGGCCCCAGACCAGCTCCAGCTGTGCATCCCCAAGGTTGCCCTGCATTTGCTGCACCAGCAGAAACAGCTCGGCATACAGTTCGATGCTTTTGCGGCGCAGTTTTTCCTCTACTGCCCAAAGGCGCCAGGCAGTTTGGCTGTAGGACTTGAACTGGGCCTTGATCTCGCCCGCATCCAGGCAGTCTTCCAGATTCACCCACTCATCCAGCGGGGCATCCTCACCGATCTCGATACCGGCCGTGGCCAAACGCTCAAGCTCGGGCCCGGACACCGCCGCACTGTTGACCAACGCTTCGTGTGCCACCCGCAGTTTGAGCGCCGGCTCGGTTTGCGGGTTGCCTGCCAGTTCGATCCACAGCGCCAGCAGCGGGCTCAGGGGCGCCGGCGGACGGGTCTCGTGCAGACGCTCAAGCCGCAGCCAGATTTCGTCTTCGTCGCCCTCCAGCACATCCAGGCTGACACCCGGCAATGCCCGCAGCTTTTCTTCGCTGGCACTGAAGGCGTTGTGCTGGCTGACGGTTAACGCGGGCCGCTTTTGCATGAGTGCCGTCTGTTTTACAAACTCAATCAGACCGGCGAGACGTGCGCGTACTGTATCCATGTTTGAACTGAACCACTTTGATAAGGGGGCGCGGTATTCATGGAGAAAACCTGAAGGCGCCAGGTGAAAGCGAAAAATCTGCAATGGTCTACACGATACAGAGGTTGCGGTGGTATTCAGATACATCATTTTGTAAAAACCACTCGCTGTACAAGACCACCCGGTTACTCCCGAAAGGTCGTTCGTCATGCCCCCTTGCGCTCGCCATCGCGCTAATCACTTCAAGCGGGCTTGCTCTCGATGCAAGTGACAAGGTTTGCCTGTTGCACCGCAGTGATGCAATCGCGAGCAAGCCCGCTCCCACAGGCGATGGAAAAACGCACAAAAAAAAGGCCCTCCCCGAAACCGGGGAGGGCCTTTTTGATTAACGCCGGGGTTTAGCCCAGGTTAACGCCAAAGTTCGAAGCCAATGGCGCGAGGCCACCTGCAAAACCCTGGCCGATTGCCTTGAACTTCCACTCTTCGCCATTGCGATACAACTCGCCGAAGACCATAGCGGTCTCGGTCGAAGCGTCTTCGCTCAGGTCAAAGCGTGCCAGCTCTTTGTTATCCGCCTTGTTCAGAACGCGGATATAAGCGTTCGACACCTGGCCGAAGCTTTGTTTGCGGCCGTCAGCGTCGTGAATGGTCACCGCGAAAGCCAGTTTTTTGGCTTCTTGCGACAGACCCGCCAGGTTGACGTTCACTTGCTCGTCGTCACCTTCGCCAGCACCCGAGCGGTTGTCGCCCTGGTGAACAACGTTGCCGTCCGGCGAAGTCTTGTTGTTGTAGAACACAAAGCTGCCGTCGTTCAGCACTTTGCCGCTCTCGCCAACAATAAACACCGAGGCGTCCAGGTCGAATTCCTGGCCGTCAGTCACACGTGGGTCCCAACCCAGGCCAACAATAACTTCTGTCAGGCCAGGTGCTTCTTTGGTCAGGGAGACGTTGCCGCCCTTGCTCAGACTTACTGCCATGTTCGTGAACCCTTATATAAAAAGATGAATGGGTCGATTAAAACTTCAGGCCATAGCTTTCAGCCAATGGCTTGAGGCCACCGTTGAAACCCTGACCTACAGCGCGGAATTTCCACTCGGAGCCATTGCGATACAGCTCGGCAAAAATCATCGCGGTTTCGGTGCTGGCGTCTTCTGCCAGGTCGTAACGCGCCACTTCGCTGTTGTTGTCCTGGTTCACGATTCGAATGAACGCACCACGAACCTGACCGAAGTTTTGCTTGCGGGTTTCGGCTTCGTGAATGGTCACGGTGAACGCGATACGGTCGATGTCAGCAGGGACTTTGGACAGGTCGACCTTGATCGCCTCGTCATCGCCGTCGCCTTCACCGGTACGGTTGTCGCCGGTGTGCTCAACCGAGCCATCAGTGCTTTTTAGCTGGTTGTAAAAAATGAAATCGGAGTCAGCGCGGACTTTACCGTCAGCCTTGAGCAAGAAAGCGCTCGCATCCAGGTCGAAGTCTTGACCATCAGTGGAACGAGCATCCCAGCCCAGGCCCACGAGGACTTTAGTCATCCCCGGAGCTTCTTTGGACAGGGACAGGTTGCCGCCTTTGGAAAGGGAAAGTGCCATGTGTAATTCTCCTTAATAATGTGCGATCAAGCGTTCGTGTCGTTTTTAACGTCGGATTGCTCTTCTTCCTTACCTGGAAACATGATGCTGGCCACGATACCGATGGCCAATACCACTAACACCACGATCAGGCTGGTGTTCGGGTCAATGCTGATACCGTGGCCAAACAGGTGATCGGTAGCGTTCAGGGCCAGCTTGCCGGCGATAAAGAACAACAGCGCGATAACCGATTTTTCCAGGTGTACCAGGTAGCGTTTCAGCGCTTCGAGAACGAAGTACATGGTACGCAGACCCAGAATTGCGAACATCATGGCCGAGTACACGATCAACGGTTCACGGCTCACGGCAATCACTGCCGGTACGGAGTCGAAGGCGAACAGAATGTCTGAAACCTCAACCACCACCACACACAAAAACAGTGGTGTCGCAAAAAGAGCGCCCTTGCCTACAAGAGTCATTCCCTTGTTCTGCGGCTTCGTGATCTCTTTTTCAAGCTCTGAGCGCGAAACAAAGAAATTATGTCCGTGCAGCTTTGGCCAAACCGGGAACAGTTTTTTCGCAAAGCGGTAGGCGATGTGCTTGGAGTAATCCTCCTCCTCATCCTCTTCCTTGCTGCGCAGCATCATGATCGCGGTCCAGGCCACAACCACGGCGAACAGCACTTCGACCCAAGGGCCGAACGCCAGCAGGCCGGTACCGATTGCCACGAAGATCAGGCGGAACACGATGGCGCCGATGATGCCCCAGTACAGAACACGGTGACGCAATGCGTCCGGGATCTTGAACCAGGCAAAAATGGCCATGAATACGAACAGGTTGTCGACGCTGAGGACTTTTTCCAGCGCGTAACCGGTGACGAACAGGCTGGCCACGCTTGGGCCGTGCGCGTAATACAGGTAGCCCGCGAACGCGAGCGAGATCAGCACCCAGAACACCGACCATACGGCGGCGTTGGTCAGCGAGACCGGTTTATCGCTTTTGTGGGTAAACAGGTCGATTGCCAGAGCAATGACCGCCAGAGCCACAAATACTGCGATGGTAGTTGGCGGAAAGCCAATTGCCGTGTTTTCCATGATGTCCTCAGAGATCAAAATCGCCAGGGTTCAACCCCAGCTCATTGCAGATAATGCGGCAAGCAGCCCGCTCACTTTCATCAAAGTTGCCGTCGGCACTACCGATTGCGCAGCAAACACGCACCAGCAGACGGGCAGCATCTTCTTTTTTACGTAACTGACCGATCGACTTCAGTGCTTCAGCACGACCGATCTGTTGATCAAACTCAAACTTCTCGCATACCGAGTTGAAAGCCTTGATCACGTCTTTAACGTCAAAAGCCTTCAATTCATTAGAGTTTTGAATAAAACCGACCATTTTCTGCTTTTCGTCGCTGCTGATGTTGCCATCGGCAGCGGCCACCAGTGCGCACCCGGAAACCACGGCTTCCATGAACTCACGGTTCTTGAACTTGCTGACTTCCGCCGAAAGCTTGTCACGGGCGGCGGTTGCGTTGGTTTTGAGCCATTCGAGCATTGGATTCACCTTGTCAGAAATTGAAGGACCACCGCCTGCCTCGGCAGGCGGCCAATTACATAGCGCTCATTTGGAGCCGGCAGACCAGCGCATGCCCCAACCGAACGCCTTATCCATATCTGAGTGACCCTTGAAGAACTCAACCTTGCGGTTGACCTTCACGCTGCCACCGACGTTTTCAAGCAAAGCGATGGCGCACATGCCTTTGGTGCCCCCCTCTTCACTCAGACGCACTTCAATCGGCGGCTCACCCGGGATGTACAAGGTGATCACGCCGTCAGTCGCCTGCCAGTTCGGTGCGCCTTCGTAGATGAACGCGTAAACCAGCACGCGACGCATCTTGCGCCACTCCTTGCCATTGATGCGCAACCACTCGCCGTCGCTCACGGAGCCGGTACGGTCGTCGCCCATCAGTTGAATAAACGGCTCGTCACGGAAATCGCCAAAGGCATTGCCCAGGGCCTGAACCGCGCCCTTGCGGCCGTTTTCCATTTCGTACAGGCAACCCACGTCCAGGTCGATACCGCCCGACTTGCCGGTAGCCTTGCTGCGCAGCGTCGCGAAAAAACCACCACCGCCACCGCTGTCGTTCGGGTTGCTGCGGTTCCAGTTCAGGTTGATTTTGATCTCGCCAAAATCACCGTCTTTTTTCTCAAGGCTGATGGACGGGCGCTGCTTGTCCAGAGTGATCTTCGACAGGTTGACCTTCGATGCCGGTGCTGGCGCAGCAGGTGCGGGAGCAGGCGGTGGCGTCGGCGCGGCAGCCGGAGCAGGTGCAGGTGCAGGTGCAGCAATATCAACCCCGAAGTGCTGGGCCAAAGGCGCCAGGCCACCGGCAAAGCCCTGGGCCACGCAACGGAACTTCCAGGCGCCCTGACGACGATAGAACTCGCCGAGGATCAACGCGGTCTCTTGCATGCCCTGGGTCGGGATCGGGGCTTCAATACCGCCGCTCACCGAGACGGTCAGTTGCGGGAAAGCATCGAAACGGGCCTTGTTCTCGTAAATGGTCGCTGTCAGTGCGACTTTTTCGATGGCCTGGTCAACGGCGTCCAGGTTGACGCTGAACACGCTGCGCCCTGCAGCAGATTCGACCAGCTTGACCGCGCCATTATTGACGCTCTGCTGGCCGAAGAAGCACATGTCATTGTCGCCACGCACCTTGCCCGACTCATTGAGCAGGAACGCCGACACGTCCAGATCAGCGCCCGGCACCGGGGTGTAGGTGATGGTGACGCTCAGGGTGCCTGGGGCAACGGCGGTATTGGCGCCCGGTGTCAGGGCCGTCATGGGCGCACCGCCTGAGCCGCTTCGCTGCTCAAGTCCTGGGCCGTACGGCCATTGGCGACAGTACCGACGGCAGTCAGGTCCCAACCCGCCGAAGTACGGCTCATGTAGGCCATGACCACGCCTGTGTGCCGGCCTTTATCGGACAGGTTGAAGCGCGCCAGCTCTTTGCCGGTCAGCTCATCAACAATGCGGCAGTAGGCGTTTTCTACCGCTTCGAAGTTTTGCCCGGTGAACGAGTTCACCGTAAACACCAGATGCTTGACGCCGGCAGGCAACTGCTCGAGGTTGACCTGGATCGATTCGTCGTCGCCATCGCCTTCACCCGTGCGGTTGTCGCCGGAGTGAACGATGGAGCCGTCATTGGACTTGAGTTGACGGAACCACACCAGGTCCTGCGGCTGCTTGGCACTGTCGAGCAGGATGCATGAGGCATCCAGGTCGATGGCGGTGTCACTGCTCAGCAGTTTGGCAAAAAAGCCGCTCGGTTTGACCGGGTCCCAGCCCAGGCCCATGCGGATTTTCTTGAGGCCGGTGCCGGCTTCTTTTTCAAGAGAAATGGTTTGGTTCTTGGACAGCGAAATGGCCATGAAGCGTCTCCTTGTCTGCATTCAAGCACGATAGGTTATTGCTGATTATTGACATGCGTTGCTTACGCCTTGCTTACAGTCCTTCACGCAGGCACACGTCAAGTGGCCGCTTGCGACGCCACAGCGCGTGAAATTCGCGCCAATGTGGCTCCTGAGCGGCCCCGAGCATTTGTTCATCGCCTACGGTGTCACCCCAGGCACGCAGTGTGTATTGGTCCAAAGGCCCGTATTGCGCCTCCAGCCGAATGACTTTTTGTTCACAGCGACAGTTGGTGCCGTCGATCGCCCCGGTCAGCACGCCATCGACTGACGCCAGACGTGTTCCGATCAGGCCAATACCGAGCTTTCTGGCAAACGGTGTGAGCACCAATTCCGGGGACGCCGAGCAAATCGTAACGTTGGCGCCCTGCTCAAGCTGGTTGGCGACGGATGTTAAGCCCAAAGGCCGCATTAAGCGCTGCCACGAAACGTCACAAAATGCTTCTGCGCGCTCTTTTACCCACACCTCTTTGGCACCAGTCAGGTAGACCGCGATGAGCTTTTCTTTCAGCTCATTACGCGTAATCCTACCCAGCAGATAGCACGCAGTGGCCGGAATCATCCGAAACAAGCGCATCGCGAACAACCGATTGCCGAAGGCAAAGCGCAAAAACGGCACAAAGGTGTCGTGATAGGTCAGCGTGCCATCAAAATCGAAAGCCGACAGAACCTGCTTGCCTTTGACCGGTGTCTTCAAATCGTCGTTCAACCCACTAATTCAGCCAATCGCAGGCTGCCTCCAAAAGTGTCTGACGAGCTGGCGACTTCGGAGCGAACCCCTTGCCAATGTGCCCGTTCAATAATCGTTTGCGCCCATTTGTAATGGGTCGCGGGCTCGCACATGGCGTCGTTGAACTTGAACACCGCAGGCGCCGCCTCACTCAGTATTTGGCGTGCACTGTTCAGATCTTCAAGGGTGACTTGCAACGCCCTGTGGATAACTGCAATTTGCGACGGGTGGATTGCGGTTTTACCCACAAGCCCGTGAGCCATGTCCAGCGCCAGCTCTTGCTCCAGCAAGTGCGGAGTGTTG
This sequence comes from Pseudomonas sp. B424, assembly GCF_055408345.1. Classification (NCBI taxonomy): domain Bacteria; kingdom Pseudomonadati; phylum Pseudomonadota; class Gammaproteobacteria; order Pseudomonadales; family Pseudomonadaceae; genus Pseudomonas; species Pseudomonas sp. B424. The sequence continues at coordinate 27,834 of NZ_JBUZTL010000026.1, forward strand.
AGTTGTTCAAATACCGGCGCGGTCAGGGCAAAACCTGCCGACCCCATGACCCCGCACAACATCGCAATCACATAGCTCATGGGCGTGCTGTAAAGGGTCATCGTCGGGGGGCGGCGCAAGCCCAGGCAGCCCATCAAGTCGTTACCGCCAATGCGCAAGGCGATGATACGGCCCGGCAATTGCTCCTGCATGGCGCTGCGCAGATCGACCATGGCGTCCGGCACAAACACTTCCGGGGTTTCCAGGGTTGGCATCAGCATCAAATCGCTGCGGGTGACCGCCTGTTGCCACTGGCGGATATTGCGCAGGCTCAGTTTGGGCACCACAAAGCCGTCGACATGACGCATCAGCGACCACTCATTGAGCACCGCCGCCATGGCCGCGTCCCGTGGCCGCACAAACAGGATCGGGCCGCCGGCCGGCCGGCCGCCACGGGCTTCGATCCCCAGCAACAGGTTCTTGAGGTTGTTCAGCCCCTGTTGCACGTCGGTTTCGGCCACCGCATCTTCCAGGCACACCACCAGCGAGCGCAGACCCTGAATCTTTTCGCCCAGTACCACCTCCAGAATGTCGGGACGGGTAGCCGGCATATAAAGAGTGGCGCCCAAGGCATAGGCTGAGTGCTTGATCATCAGCGAACACTCCTGATTACGGTCACAGCGCGATACGGCCCCAATTGGTCACCGACCTCCTGAACCTCGATATTGGCCTGACGCGTCAGGTGCAGCAGCAGTTGCACGTCCTGATCGTCACGGTCACGTACCAGCACGTGGTCCGGCACCCGGCGCATCACGGCCCGGGTGGCCTCGGCGATACCCGGCTTGACCCGGTTGGGGTTGGTCACCTCAAACCGTGTCGAGATACGTTCGACCGCAGCCACCGCCGAGCGTTGCAAAGCCAATGCCTGCTCCGGTGTCCAGGGTTGGGCCGATGCCTGCGGCGCCAGCTGCGCTCGCTCGGCTTCGATGCTGTGGATGAAACCCATGGTCACGTCGTGCTCAGCCAGGTGGTCGTACACCACGCAACCATGCAGGCCCGGGGTTTGCGGCCAGATGGAGCGTGAAACAAGGCCGGAAACCGTCGCCCCGAGAATGCCCGACGGGATCAGCCAGTCTTGCGCCGACGCCGCCAGCCAGGCGCGGCCACAAGGGTCGGCCAGCACCACCAGACGCGGATCTGCCGGGAAACGCGAGTCGCCCGCCAGACTGTCGCGGATCTGGCCGCTGATCGCGCCCTTGCCGGTCCAGCCATCGACAAACACGATGTTCTCGGCACCGTGGGCCTTGATGATAGCTTCGAGTGCCACATTGTCGATTCCACGGTCACGAATAATGCTGATCCCGTAGTGCCGGGCCTCACGGCCCAGATCGAGCAGCGCCCGGCGCAACAATACGCCCAGCGGCAAACCGGCCCGCACAAACGACACCAGCGCAATCGAAGGACCGCTGTAACGTTCATTCAACGCCTGGGCCAGCGCCTGCACATCGGCCGCCATACGGGCACCGTTTTGTGCCAGGGCCAGCTGATACAGGTTTTTATGGGTGTCGGACGGCGCGTGCTCCTCGCTGATCATCTCGGAGTAATGACGCTGCTGAGTCTGGATCAGGCGCTCTTTTTCCTGCACGTCAGTGGCTTCAATCTGCATGGCACGCAGTAAAAAGTGCACGTCATCGGCGTCATAGCTGCCACTGCCGACGGTGTTCAGCCCTGCAAAAGCGTTACTCATGACTGACGCTCGCCAATACATGACTGGCCAACTGACCGCGCTTGGGCGTGCCCCACCAGTCGCACTCGGCCATAAAGCCCAGGTCCGACACACTGTCACCAAAGCCCAGCAACGGCCGCTTGCCGTTGATCGCCTGATCGCGACGAATCCACTCGCGCACCGCTTCACGCTTTTGCAGCGCTACGGGAAGGAACGCCAGGTTGTTGCCATTGCCGTGCACATACAGCCCGTCCAGCAAGCCCCGCGCCTTGACCTCGGCCAACACGGTGAGCAGCGCTTCATCGGTTTCGTTGTTGTGCTTGGTGACCACGTAATTGGCCAGGCCCTGCTCTTCAACCACCCAACCGCGCAGCGAAAAACCAAGCTCGGCGCCAATGGCCAGGGTTTGCTCGCTCAACTGGTGCAGACGGGTCTGCTCAAGTGCCAGCTGGTCGCACATGCGGGCATGCCAGTCCAGGTCCAGCGAACCGTCCGGGTTGAGAATCACCCCGCCATGGGCGCAGACCGCACCGTGGGCGAAGGGCAATTGCACCCGTTGATAGGCCTCGATGCTGCGCGCAGTCACGGGGACCACGTCGCTGGTGGCCAGCAGCCATTCCACAAAGCTTTTTTGTGTCGCGCTCATAAAGCCATTGGGCTGACCGTCTACGTCCAGCGTGGCGGCAAAGCGGGGCTCATCGCCCATTTTGCGGGCGGTCTGAAACAGGGTGTCGTCCAGATCGACGAATACCAGTGGGCGATTACTGCTCATCTACGATCACCTGCGCATTCAACGCGCTGATCAGCGCCGGGTCGACGGCGGCCGCCGGGGTTTCGCTGCAAATCAGCACCCGGTCAAACTGGCCCGGGGCGACGTTGTAAAGGAAGTTGGGAATGCCCAGCCCGTAGTTGTCAGAGAACGACAACGCGTGGTCGATGGCATGGCCCAAGGCAATCGGGGAGCGGCTGGTGGAGCTGAAGTGCACGTCGGCACCCGCCCGCTCCAGACGCTCGGCCAACAGGAAAGGGGGCCAGACATATTCACTGGTACCGATGACCAATACCCGTTCACCGGGCGTGACCTGCAAGTCGGGCGCCAGGGTGTCGAGGTGTTCACACACGCCCATACGCCCCCAGTCACGGCTCGGGTCAAGCGCCCAGTCACCTTGGGCCACACTGCCCACTTCGGGCATGTCCGGCAGTTCAGCGGCGGGATCTTCGGCGAACGTGTAGCGACCGTCGAGCAACGAGACGCTGCTGACGTGGTCGCCCATGGCCTTGCGCACAGCATCCCGGGACCAGTCGGTCAGGGTCGCGGTGACGATGCGCTCAATCGAGTCAAGCCCCGCTTCGGCCAGCGCCCGGGACAGGTTGATAAAGGTATTGCCGGTCGACGCTTCGTCGTCCACCAGCACCAGTGAGCGGGCGCTGAGCATCAGGGCGCGGGTGTGCGCGTCCTGTGGCAGATGCAGCAGGTGCGAGCTGGCGTGGCTGTGTTCTTCTTCAAAACGGGCGAACAGTTCGCTGCCCGTGGGGTGACGGCTGCTGCACAGATACACGCTGTCGTTGCGGGTCTGGCTCAACGCACGGTGTACGCCGGCGCCCAGCCCGACAGCAGTTTCAGCCATGCCGATCACCAGCACCGGGCCGGGCAGGTCCGCCGGGATCTTGCCGGCCAGGGCGTTGAAGCTTTCAGCCATCAGCGAGGGACGGGCCGGGATATGACGGCCCAGCACGCGGGAAACAAACAAAAAGGCCCGCTTTGGATTACGCCGCTCGGCAAAACTGAAAAGTGCCTGAGGCTCGAAGGTCGATGCATTGACCTCCACCTCCAGGCGACCGCGCTTAAGGTTTGCATGCAAAACCTTGGGTTCGGTCATGGGGTTACCGCTATTCATCAACATTTACTACCTGGAAATACATAAAAAGTGGGGGACGATCAGCGAGTCAATGACTTAAGACAAGCGAAAAATGGTTACCGAAAACGTCAACTCACCTTAACAGCGATTCCCCGCGAACCGGAACGACCACCGTGATTGCCTTGACTTGCACATCCTCGTGCCAGTCGCTGGCCGGCACCGGCAGGCCAAGGCGACGGGCGGCAAAAATACCGGGCAGGTTGACTCCGGCTTCGCGGGTGTAGCCGATGCCACCGGAGTAACGCAGATTGATCTCCAGCAGGTGTGGCTGGCCCGCCGCATCATCGCGGGTCTGCACGTTGACGATGCCGTCGCACTTGAAGTGCCGTGCGGCCTTGATCGCCAGTTCAACCGCAGCACCGTCGCGCTCGAACGTCTGCATCAGGCCCTGCTTGCGCCGGCCGACAAACGCCACGGCCTCGCCTGCTTCACACACCATGTCCACCGAGCACTCGCTGCCGGGCATGTACGGCATCACCAGCAACGGCTTGGGCGTTTCTGATTGCCCGTAGGCGTGGGCAAATACCGTTGCATTGACTTCATGGGCGTCGGCGTTGGCAAAGCTGCGGAACGGGTCGACGTCATCGGCCAGGCGCCAGAAGCCCTGACCATAAATGCCTCGTGTCGGTTTTACGCAAACCTGGCCATCACGGGACAGCTGGGCGTATGCCGCTTGCAGCTCGGCCTGAGTGCTCACCTCAATTGCCGGAATGCACGCCAGCCCGGCCGCCAGTGCTTCGCGGGTGAATACCGCTTTGTCGTCTACCCGTTCAAAGGTGTCCAGATCCAGGGCGCCCGTGATCAGTTGCAGGCCAGCGGCCTCGAACTCGGCGCGGTGTGCTTCATAGACCTGCCCCACGCGTCCGGCCAGCACCACGCGGATCTGATGGGTGCGCGCCTGTTCGATAACCCAGCCGATGCGTTCTTGATTGTCCTGGGGCTCGCGCCAGGCGACATCCGCCAACCCGGTAATTTCAGGGCGATTTTGTCGGTGTGAGGCAAAGATCCGAACCGCATCGGGCAGCGCCGCGCGGGCACCTGCAATCACGTCGCGTTGGCTCGATTGCCCTTCAAGAAACCAGATCATGGACATCCCTTGCTACAGATAGTGGAGAGGCGGTCTAAACGCGGGATTCTAGCGGATGACGCCTGCGACCACCTGACAAACCGCATCGCCGGCAAGCCTGGGCTCAGGCGCTTTCACATTTTGTAAATAATTACCCTCCTATACTCCCGCGCAGTATTCCCCTGCCTTTTCTGCCTGGTAGCCCAATGCGTCTGACTCGTCCCGCTCTGCTGCTGTTGCTCCTCACCGGGGTGCTGTTCTTTTTTGCGCTGGGCAATCACCAGCTGCAAGGCTCGACCGAGTCGCGGGTGGCGGGCATCGCCATGCAAATGCACCTGAGCGACGACTGGGTCACACCCAACTTGCTCAATGAGCCCTTCCTTGAAAAACCGCCCCTGAGTCTGTGGCTGGATGCGGGCGCCATTCGTGTGTTTGGCGCCCAGCCATTCGCCGTGCGTCTGGCCTCGGCTTTTGCCGGACTGTTTTGCGTGCTGTTGCTGTATGCCATGTTGCGCAAGCTGGGGCGCCCTGGCGCACTGGCCTGGACCGCCGCGGCGATGCTGGCAACCATGGGCAGTTTTTGGGGCAATGTGCGACAGGTGGGTGAAGACGCGCTGCTGACCCTGGGTGTGACCATGGCCTTGCTGGCGTTTTTTCATGCCAGCCGCCAACTGCGTTTTGCCCGGGGCAGCTGGCTGCTGTTTGCCGCGGGCATTGCCATTGCGACCTTGAGTAAAGGCGTACTGGGCCTGGCATTGCCGGGGGTGGTGATTTTTGTTTTTCTGCTGTGTGAAAGCCTGATCGAAAAACGTTTTGTACCGCGCAACTGGTTGCGACCTGCGCTGCTGACCCTGCTGGGGCTGGTCCCGCTGATGATCTGGCTGTGCGTGCTGTATCAGCGCGGCGGCATGCAAGCGCTTGGCGAGCTGCTGTGGACCAACAGCGTGGGCCGCTTCAGCGGCTCCTTTGTCGAAGCCGGGCATTACGAACCGTTCTACTACTACCTGCGAAAACTCCCCGAAGCCTTCTTGCCGTGGAACCTGCTGACCTACCTGGGGCTCTGGCACTTTCGCAAACAACTGCGCAGCAACCCCTACCTGCTGTTTTTCTGTGTGTGGCTGGTGGCGCAGTTCGTGCTGCTGAACTTCGCCTCCAGCAAACGTGCGGTGTACCTGATGTCGCTGGCGCCAGCGGCTGCGGTCATTGCGGGCGAGTACGCCCGGGTTGTTCTGGCCTGGCTGCGCGAAAAAGGCCAGCACTCGGCGTGGGCCAAGTTCCTGAGCGAGCACCACCGCGCCCTCGCCGGTGCCTTGTTGGCCGCCGTGGTAATCGCCTACATGGTGGCGGCGCTCCGGGCCCCGCTCGCCGATAAAACCGAGTCATTCGAGCCCCTGGCGGCCCACACCATGCGCCTGCAAGCCAGCGGCAAACAGATCGCGCTGATGAAGCCCGACGAGCGCCTGGCCGCCGTGGTGTTTTACACCCGCCAGTTGCAACACACCCTGGACTCAACCGCAGAACTGCAGGCGTTTCTCAGTGCATCGCCCGACAACATCGTGCTCATCGAAAACCCGGAGGTGCCCGGTATGGCCTTGAACATCGTGGACAAGGTCAGCGTGGGGCGTCGTCACTTTCACTTTGTGACCCTGGCGGCGCCCCGGCCATAAACTTGATCCCGGGCAACAGAACGGCAGTTGCCGTGGCCGATCGCAGGGTATTGGCTACGCTCCTTGGGCGTTTCCCACTCAAGGAGCCTGTCATGAGCATCAGCATTACCAGCAAAACCCTGAGCGACTACGACGCTCAACTGGCCTTTAACACAGCCACTGCGTTTTTACGCAAGTCTGACCTGGCCAACTACCTGATCGATCAGCTTGAACAGCAACGCGTCAAGCTCAGCGTCGAGGTCAGCTGCGACCCGGCACTGGCCAATCAGGACGTATCGAACAAGGGTTCGATTGTATGGAACCTGCACAGTGACCAGTCACCCTGCCCGGATTTGCCCGACGTGACGGCCCTGCTCAGCCGTATCCCGGCACAACAAAAGCCCTACATCACCAGCCAGTGGCGACTGATGCATTTGCTCGCCCTCGCCTGCCAGCAACTGAACGATCAGCTCAACTTCAGGGATGCGGATGCCACATGGCCATGGCTTGACGAAAAAGTGCTCAGCGCCGGCGATATCGAAAATGTGGTGGCCCGCGAACTCAGCGACCTGCCATTGCCCGATGAGCAAAACTGGAACCGCCTGCTCAAACGCACCTGATTGGGCAAACGCAATGAAAACGCCCGGCACATGGCCGGGCGTTAGTGGGAGCCTGAAGGGGCAGCTCAGAACTGCAAGGCTTCATACCCGTGGCCGGCCGTCGCGCTGACTACAGGCACGATGCTCGTCCAGTCTTTGGGTGCGATGTAGCCCAGCATCTGCGGTTCGCCATTGACGCTGTTGGTCTTGATGAACAATGAGTCACCGTAACCAAACGTCGTGCTCGTTGACAGGTGCATGTCCAGAAGCATCTGGTCCATGCATTCACTGTGGGTGACCAGCACCAGGTTGTGACCCGCGACCTTGTGCTTGAGGGCATCCCGCAACATGGTGCCCCGGCAGTTGAACAGCCAGTCCTGGGCCTCCACTGGCCGGGCAAACATGGCGTCGGCGGTTTGCCGGGCCCGGGTCAGCAAGCTGCTGTAAATGTCGGCGCTCTTGAGGCCCAACTGCTCATAGTCCGAGCCCACCGCCTGAACGGCTGCGGCACCGCGCACCGTCACACCGTCCTCTGGCCCCAGGCACTGCGTGGTAGAGCGATCGCAACGCTCGGCATGGCGAACCAGTGCAATCACATCGCCTTTGGCCCAGCTGTCAGTGAGTAACAACACATGATCGGCATGGCTGGCTTGCGCCAGATTGGGCGCAGACGCGGGCGCCAACAAGGTCAATGTCAGCGCAATGGCCAGCACGCTTGCAACGCCTACAACCAGCACATTTCTATAACGGGCCAGCCCACGGCGCAGCAGTGTTCGATTGATTGCGGTCAAGACAGGACTCAACGTCACGATAAACACGCCCCCTATGGCAGTCAGTGAACGACACTGGCCGCCACCCTATAACGCGAATATGACAGCGGATAGATTCGCCGCCCGCTGCAAGAAATAGACTTACACAACGTAGGTCTCCATTAGCTGAACGGGATTCTAAAAAAGCAGAGGTCAGAGGCAGGTGAAACGAATGTGAAAAAAAACGTGATGCCCGGTTTGACCACACTGTCCAGATGGGTATGCAGCTATCTAAACATTGCATCCAACAAAACATTTCAGCTCTGACGAATGCCGCCGATACCCCCCAACACAACACTCGGCTGGGCCAAAAAAATAAAACCCTCCAGCGAACTTAGATCATGCGTGCACCGTTCCTGGAGAACACTATGAATAGATGGCTGAGCAACATCAGCGTCAACCTGAAACTGACCCTGGGCTTTGGCCTGGTACTGGCCCTCACCTGCGTAATGGCCGTGTGCAACTGGATCAGCCTGGACAAACTGATTGACCGCAGTAACTGGATGAGCGACATCACGCGCCTCAACACCGCGTTTACCAACCTGCGGGTCACGCGTTTGCAGTACATGCTCACCGACGGTGACGAAGCCTCCGCGCAGAAGGTACAAGCCAGCATTGATGCGTTTTCGGCTCAGCAAGAACAGCTGATCGCCAGCTTCAAGAGCCTGGACAACCTCAAGTTGCTCAAGGAACAGCAAGCCATTATCGGTCGCTACGAAAGCGCACTGGTGACGATGCGCAAGGCTTACGTTGAGTCTGCAGCCTCACGGGCGGCCATGGACCGCAGCGCCAAACTGGCGCAAGACGCCATCGCAACGCTGATCGCCCGCGCCGTGCAACTGCCCGCAGAGGATGAAAACCGTTTCGCCATATTCCAGACCGTGTCTGAAATCCGTGAGCAGTTCCTGCTCTCGCGTTACCAGGTACGCGCCTATATCGCTGCGCCCACTCCGGCAACCGAAACCGCCGCTCGCCAGCAACTGGACAGCGCCGTCGCCAGCCTTGAGCGGTTAAATGCGCATTTCGCCACTGATGCTGGCGACACCCTGCGCACCCTGACCCGGACCATGGAGCAGTACAAACAGGCGCTGCAGGTGTACACCGACACTGACAACACCATCATCGCCACGCGCAAGGACATGACCGAATACGGCACCAGCGTCCTTGCCCTCAGTGACGAGCTGTACAAAATCCAGCTGGAACGTCGCGACATCGAAAGCGCCACGGCCAACAGCATGCAACTGATCACCACCTTGCTGGTGTTGCTGTTTGGCGTGATCGCGGCGGTCATCATCACCCGTCAGATCACCGGCCCCCTGCGTGACACCCTGGCCGTGGTGGAACGTATTGCCAGTGGCGACCTGACCCAAAACCTGCACATCACCCGTCGCGACGAACTGGGTGTGTTGCAGCAAGGCATTGCGCGCATGGGCACCACCCTGCGCGAGCTGATCAGCGGGATTCGCGATGGCGTGAGCCAGATCGCCAGCGCTGCCGAAGAACTGTCTGCCGTCACCGAGCAAACCAGCGCCGGGGTCAACAGCCAGAAGATCGAGACCGATCAAGTGGCCACCGCCATGCATGAAATGACCGCCACCGTGCAAGAAGTGGCACGCAACGCCGAGCAGGCCTCCCAAGCGGCCGCAGCAGCAGACAACGAAGCCCGCGAAGGCGACACCGTGGTCAACCAGGCCATTGATCAGATCGAGCGCCTGGCGGTAGAAGTCGGCCGTTCGACCGAAGCCATGGCCGTGCTGCAACAGGAAAGCGACAAGATCGGCAGCGTCATGGACGTAATCAAGGCCGTGGCCGAACAGACCAACCTGCTGGCCCTCAACGCCGCCATCGAAGCCGCCCGTGCCGGTGACGCCGGCCGCGGGTTTGCCGTGGTGGCCGATGAAGTACGCGGCCTGGCACAGCGTACGCAAAAATCCACCGAAGAGATCCAGACCCTGGTGGCCGCCTTGCAAAGCGGCACGCAGCAGGTGGCCAGCGTGATGCACAACAGCCGCACCCTGACCGACAGCAGCGTAACGCTGACCCGCCAGGCGGGCACCTCGTTACAGGGCATCACCCGCACCGTGTCGAATATCCAGTCGATGAACCAGCAAATTGCCGCCGCCGCCGAACAGCAAAGCGCAGTGGCCGAAGAGATCAGCCGCAGCATCGTCAACGTGCGCGACGTTTCGGAACAAACCGCAGCGGCCAGCGACGAAACCGCCAAGTCCAGCGTTGAACTGGCGCGGCTGGGCAATCAACTGCAAGGGATGGTGAGCCACTTCAAGGTGTAACCACTCTGAACCTGTGGGAGCGGGCTTGCTCGCGACAAAATCGATGCGGTGTATCAGTTGCACCGAGTCGCCTGAATCGCGAACAAGTCCGCTCCCACAACAGCAACATCAGCGGGCTAAAAACACTCCGGCGCGATTGCCGCTGGCCGCGCCCTGTTGATAACTCAACACGCCGTTGACCCACACCCCGTCAATCCCTTCAGCTGCCTGTTGCGGTTGGTTGAAGTCCGCCACATCGCGTACTTTTTCGGCGTCGAACAGCACCAGGTCCGCCCAGTGGCCTTCGCGTATTTCGCCCCGCTCCCTCAGACCAAAACGCCCCGCCGACAACCCTGTCATCTTGTGCACCGCCGTGTGCAACGGGAACAGCCCCACGTCACGGCTGAAATGCCCCAGCACCCGTGGGAATGCCCCCCACAAACGCGGGTGCGGGAACGGGTCTTCGGGCAAGCCATCGGAACCGATCATCGACAACGGGTGCGCCAGAATCCGGCGCACATCGCTTTCGTCCATCCCGTAATACACCGCGCCGGCCGGCTGCAGGCGCTTGGCCGCGTCGATTAACGACACTCCCCACGCCCCGGCAATGTCCACAAGATCACGACCTCCCACTTCGGGGTGCGGCGTCGACCAGGTGATAGTGATGCGAAACGCATCGGTCACTTGCTTGAGGTCCAGGGTCGAGGAGCTCGCCGCATAGGGATAGCAATCGCAGCCCACCGGATGGGTTTTTGCCGCCTGTTCCAGCGCCGCCAGCAACAGCGGGCTACGCCCCCAGTTCCCGGCACCGGCGCATTTGAGGTGGGAAATAATCACCGGCACTCGGGCCTGGCGCCCGATCAAAAACGCTTCGTCCATGGCCTCCAGCACCGGTTCGAATTCACTGCGCAAATGGGTGGTGTACAACCCACCGAATGCACTCAGTTCGGCGGCCAGTTGCAGCACCTCATCGGTCTCGGCATTGAACGCACTGGCGTAAGCCAGCCCTGTGGATAACCCAAGGGCTCCGGCCTCCAGGCTCTCGCGCAATTGCTCGCGCATGCCGTGGATTTCGCCGGGCGTGGCAGTACGGTGCAGGTCGTCCATATGGTTGCTGCGCAGCGCCGTATGACCGATCAGCGCGGCGACATTCAACGCAGGGTTCGCCGCCTCGACCGCAGCGCGATAGTCACTGAAGCGCGGGTATACAAACGCGGCTCTGGCGCCGAGCAGGTTCATCGGGTCTGGCGGCTCAGCGCGCAAGGTGACTGGCGAAGCGCTGATGCCGCAGTTGCCGACAATCACCGTGGTCACGCCCTGACTGAGCTTGGGCAGCATCTGCGGCTGGCGGATAACCACCGTGTCGTCGTGGGTGTGCACATCAATAAACCCCGGCGCCAGCACCCGACCTGCGGCGTCGATCTCATGCTCGGCGCGGGCATCGATCCGCTCGCCGATGCGCTCGATACGCCCGGCGCGCACCGCCACATCGGCCATATAGCCTGGCGCGTTGCTGCCATCAATCACCCGTGCATTGCGAATCAGTGTGTCGTAGCGCATTTCAATCCCCCAACGGCAGGCAGTCGTCGCCGCCACGATAGTCGTCCAGTGCCAGTTTGATCCGGCGCAAGCGCTCCTGATTGGCCTCGGGCATCGACAGCGCCAGCTCGGTGGCGAGCACGTCAATGGCCAGCAACATGCCGTAACGGGCAGCGGTGGGCTTGTAGATAAAGCTGGTTTCCACGCCTTGCAGCGCCAGCACCACATCTGCCAGCTCAGCCAGCGGCGAGTCGGGCCGGGTGATCGCGATCACCTTGGCGCCATAGTTGTGGGCCAGCTTGACCGCCTCGATCAGCTCCGGGGTCTGCCCCGTCAAAGAACACACAATAACGGCGTGTTCCGCCCCGAGGGTCGCAGCCACCACCCGCATCATCACGGCGTCGCGGCAGGCGGCGATGGGGTAACCCAGCCGCACGAGGCGCACCTGCAATTCATCGCTGCACACACTGGAACAACCGCCCATGCCGAACGCGTGAATCATCCGCGCCTCGCTCAGCACCCGCACCGCATCGGCAAATCGTTCACCGTTGAAACCGGCCAGATGCTCATGCAGCGTCGATTCGATATCCCCCACGATCTGGCGAAAAAACGCCGATTGCTCAGGCATGCTCGCGCTGTCCAGAAAGCGGTTACCCACCCCGCTGGCCTGGGCCAATTGCAGGCGCAGGTCACGCAAGTCGCGGCAACCAACGCTGCGGGCAAAGCGCGACAAGGTGGCACTGCTGACCTCGGCCCGCAGCGCCAGTTCGTCGAGGCTGGCGCTCGCGGCAAAGCCGATGTCGCTGAGCATCAGCCGGGCGATGCGCGCTTCGGCGGCGCTGAAGGTGTCCTGGCGAACGCGAATTTGATACAGGATGTCCATTTAAATCAGCTCTGAAAGGATCAGGACAAAACCAAACGCCACCACGGAAATCAGGGTTTCCAGCACCGTCCAGGTTTTGAAGGTTTGGGCGACGGTCATATTGAAGTATTCCTTCACCAGCCAGAAGCCGCCGTCGTTCACGTGGGAAAAAATCACCGAGCCAGCGCCCGTGGCCAGCACCAATAATTCCGGGTGCGGATAACCCAGGCCAATCGCCACCGGCGCCACAACCCCCGAGGCGGTGGTCATGGCGACGGTGGCCGAGCCGGTGGCGATACGCATCAGCGCGGCAAACACCCAGCCCATAAACAGCGGCGACAATTGAAAATCCTGGGCCAGACCGACAATTTCAGTGGTCACCCCCGAGTCGATCAGAATCCGGTTCAGGCCACCGCCCGCGCCCACCAGCAACGTGATGCTCGCCGTTGGCGCCAGGCACTCGTTGGTGAACTTGAGGATCGATTCGCGGCTAAAGCCCTGGGCCAGGCCCAAGGTCCAGAAGCTGACCACAGTGGCGATCAGCAGTGCCATCACCGAGTTGCCGATGAACTGCAAAAACTGGTTGAAGCCGCTGCCCGGGGTGGAAATCAGGTCAGCCCAGCCGCCGATCAGCATCAGCACCACCGGCAACAGGATCGTGCCCAGGGTGATGCTGCAACTCGGCAGGCGTGTGCGGGGTTCGCGGTTGATAAATTGTTTTTCCAGCGGGTTCTCGGCAGGCAACTGAATGCGCGGCACGATGAATTTGGCGAACAGCGGCCCGGCGATGATCGCCGTGGGAATACCGATCAGAATCGCGTACATCAGGGTTTGCCCAACGGACGCCTGATACGCCTGCACCGCCAGCATCGCCGCCGGGTGCGGTGGCACCAGGGCGTGCACCACGGACAAACCGGCCACCATCGGCAAACCGACCATCAGCACCGACACCCCGACCCGGCGCGCAACGGTGAAGGCAATCGGCACCAGCAATACAAAACCGACTTCAAAAAACAGCGGCAAGCCCACCAGGAACGCGATGCAGACCATGGCCCAGTGCGCGTTGCGCTCACCGAAGCGGTCAATCAAGGTGCGCGCCACCTGCTCGGCGCCCCCCGACTCGGCCATCATCTTGCCGAGCATCGTGCCCAGCGCGACCACCAGCGCAATATGCCCCAGGGTTTTGCCGACACCGCCCTCATAAGCCCCCATCACACTGCCTGCAGGCATGCCCGCCATCAGGCCCAGCCCGATGGAAACCAGGGTGATGACGATAAACGGGTTGATCTTGTAGCGCGCGATCAGAACGATCAGCGCAATGATGGCAATGGCGGCGTACAGCAGCAGCCCGTAGCCCGACGATGGCGTCATACGAGGTTCCCCCGGCAATATTTTTTGAGTTCTTGTGAAACTCAAAAAGCATTACCGAAGGCTATTTTCAATCTTTATGAAAATTACTTTCGCAAACCGGTATGTGCTGTCGCGTTCAGGTATGAGCGACAGTCAAAAATGAAAATCGCGGGAGTGGATTTACATCGCTCTGCGGGAGCGGGCCTGCTCCGCGTGATGCCAGACACACCGCGACGCCGGCATCGCGAGCAAGCCCGCTCCCACCGGTTATTCGTGATGCACACGGGCGCGCTTGAGCAACTTCTTGCTGCGCTCGGACAAATGCAGCACCCGCAGATGCTTGCCCGCCTTGCGATAGCGCTCGCGCAGGGTGTCCAGCGCCGCGATGGCCGAGTAATCCATGAAGTTCAGGTGGCGGCAATCCAGCGTCACCTGAGCCGGATCGCTGGCCGGGTCGAACTGTTTGAGAAACGCCGTAGTGGACGCAAAAAACAGCGTGCCATGCACGCGGTAAAGCTTGCTGCCATCACTCTGCAAATCCGCGTCGGCATACAGCTGGCGCGCCTGCTGCCAGGCAAAGTTGAGCGCCGCAATAATCACCCCGCACATCACCGCCACTGCCAGGTCGGTGAGCACGGTAATCACCGTCACCGCGATGATCACCAGCACATCGTTCAGCGGCACCTTGTTCAGCACCCGCAAAGAGGCCCAGGCGAAGGTCTGCTGCGAAACCACAAACATCACGCCCACCAGCGCCGCCAACGGGATACGTTCGATAAACGGCGACAGAAACAGCACGAACAGCAAAATCATCACCCCGGCCGTGATGCCGGACAGGCGACCCCGCCCACCGGAGCTGAGGTTGACCACGGTTTGCCCGATCATCGCGCAACCGCCCATGCCGCCGAACACCCCCGACACCATGTTTGCGGCGCCCAGTGCCACGCACTCGCGGTCCGGGTAGCCACGGCTTTCGGTGATCTCGTCCGTCAGGTTCAACGTCAGCAGGGTCTCCAGCAGACCGACCACTGCCATTACGATGGCGTAGGGCGCGATGATGTACAGGGTTTCCAGGGTCCAGGGAATCTGCGGCAGGCTAAAGGTCGGCAAGCCGCCAGCAATGTGCGCCATGTCGCCCAGGGTGCGGGTCGGCAGGCCCAGCAGGTAAACCGCCAGGCCAACGCCCAGAATCGCCACCAGTGCAGGCGGCGCAGCGCGGGTCAGGCGCGGCAACAGATAGACGATGGCCATGGTCAGCGCCACCAGCCCGACCATCATGTACAGCGCCATGCCACTGAGCCAGGTGTCCCCGTCCTTGAAGTGGTCCAGTTGCGCCATGGCAATCACGATCGCCAGACCGTTGACGAAACCGAGCATCACCGGGTGCGGCACCATGCGCACCAATTTGCCGAGTTTGAGCAGACCGAACGCCAGCATGATCACCCCGCCCAGCAGCACGGTCGCCAGCAAGTACTGCACACCGTGTTGCACCACCAGCGCGACGATCACCACGGCCATGGACCCGGCTGCACCGGAGACCATGCCCGGCCGCCCGCCGAACAGCGCGGTGAGAGTGCAAATGATAAACGCGCCGTACAGGCCCATCAGCGGGTTGAGATGGGCCACCAGCGCGAATGCGATGCACTCGGGCAAAAGGGCGAACGACGTCGTGAGCCCGGCCAGGACATCAGCGCGCAGACGTTTGAGTTTCATGGTTTACCTAAAATTCGGGACTGGATAAACGGAGGGAGTAACAAGCAGCAGATGGTAACAAATTGTGCAGGCTATAAAACCATTGTGGGAGCGAGCCTGCTCGCGAAGATCCTTAAGGAGACTTTCGCGAGCAGGCTCGCTCCCACACTTGAGTTCACACCGGTGACGCGCTTATTTCACCACCATGCCAACCCCACGGCCACGGGGATCGGAGGCGGTTTCAAGCTGGGTGCCGTTCACGCGGATGGCCTGGATATCGCCCATGTTCCAGCCCTGATCTTCCAGGGTGTAACCCATGGCTTTGAGCTCATCGGCCACTTTGCCGGTCAGCGGCGCATAAGCGTCGAAATAGATGGTGTCTTTAGGCAGCAACTGGTGATGCACACGCTGTGCAGCCACGGCTTTTTCCAGCGGCAGGTTGTAGTCGTAGATGTTGTTCAGCACCTGGAAAATCGAGGTGAAAATCCGCGAACCACCCGGAGTACCCAGCACCAGCGTGACCTGACCATCGCGGGTCACCAGGCTCGGGCTCATGGACGACAGCATGCGCTTGCCCGGTTCGATGGCGTTGGCATTGCCGCCCACCACACCAAAGGCGTTGGCCACGCCCGGCTTGGAGCTGAAGTCATCCATTTCGTCGTTCAGCAAAAAGCCTGCGCCTTTAACTACAACGCCGCTGCCGTAATCCCAGTTCAGGGTGTAGGTGTTGCTGACGGCGTTGCCCTGTTTGTCGACGATGGAGAAGTGCGTGGTCTGATGCGGTTCCAGGCCCGGCTTGATATTGGCCGTCGGCGAAATCGCTTTCGGGTTGACCTCTTTCGCACGCTTGGCGATGTAGGCCGGGTCGGTCAGTTCTGCCACCGGCATCTTGCCGAAGTCCGGGTCGCCGAGGTAATCGGCACGGTCAGCGAATACGCGCTTTTCAATTTCAGCCAGCAAGTGGATATAGGGTGCGGAGTTCAGCTCAACACCCTTGAAGTCTGCCGCACGGTCTTCCTTGATACCGATCAACTGCGCCAGCGCGATCCCGCCCGAGCTTGGCAGCGGCGCGGTGTACAGGGTATTGCCACGGAAATCCACACGCATCGGCTCACGTCAGTTGACCTTGTACTCGTTGAGGTCTTCTTTGGTGATCAGGCCTTTGTCCTGCTGCATTTGTGCAACCAGCAGATCCGCGGTCTGGCCGTGGTAGAACTCTTTGGCGCCCTGGTCGGCGATGCGCTCCAGGGTCTTGGCCAGCTCCGGTTGCTTGAAGGTTTCGCCGGGCTTCATGGTGCCAAAGTAGTCGCTGAAGTTGGTGGTGCCGTTAAACAGCGCCAGCGCATCTTCGCGGTACTGGTATTGCTGGTCGGCCACCTTGAAACCGTTTTTGGCGTAACCCACGGCCGGGGTCAGCAACTCGGCCCACGGCAACTTGCCAAAGCGCTGGTGCGCTTCCCACAAGCCCATCACCGTACCGGGCACGCCTGCGGCGCGAGTGCCCACCAGGCTCAGGTTTTCGATGATTTCGCCTTTGTCATTGAGGTACATATCGCGGGTAGCGGCTTTGGGGGCCGTTTCGCGGTAGTCCAGGAAGTAGGGTTTGCCGTCGATGTACATCGTCATGAAACCGCCGCCGCCGATGTTGCCGGCCTCGGGGTAAGTCACTGCCAGGGTGAAGGCGGTGGCCACTGCGGCGTCTACGGCGTTACCGCCTTTTTTAAGGATTTGTGCCGCAACTTCGGCACCGTATTGATCCGGGGCGGCAACGGCGCCGCCGTCCAGCGTGACGGCAAAAGCTGAAGAACTGGCCGCGATGGCAGCCGTCAAGGCCAGGGTTTTGAACCATACAACACGCATTGCAACTTCCTTTTGTTTTTGTAGGACGATGCTGAACCTTGTCTGATTTCAGAAACGTTTTCAAACAACAAAAGTAAAAGTGCGAAGGAGTATGCAAAGTGCGGGAGCCCGCTCCCACAAGGTTTATCCCCTGAAGTCGCAAATCGCATAGCTGGCCAGCTTGTCCTGGATAAAGTCCAGAAAACACTGAATACGCAGCGCCAGTTGCGAGTTGCGGTAGTACACGGCGTTGATCGGCTGGCGGTAGCCGCTGTTGAATTCGCCCAGCACTACCTGCAGGCGCCCGGCGTTGATGTCTTCAACGGTCATGAAGTGCGACAGGCAGGCGATGCCCTGCCCTTGCAGCGCCAAATGCCGGACCGTCTCGCCACTGGAGGCGCTGATGGCAGGCTGGATGGGCCAGCGATCACCCTGTGCATAACGCAGCGGCCACTGGTTGAGGCCATCGTTCTGGGTAAACCCGATCAGGGTGTGGCTGGCCAGATCGGCAACGCTGGCGGGTGCGCCGCATCGGGCGATGTAGTCGGGGCTGGCGAGGATGTTCAGCGGGCTGCAACCCAGGGAGCGGGCGTGCAAGGTGGAGTCGGCCAGGGTGCCGATGCGAATCGCGATGTCGGTGCTCTGCTCCAGCAAGTCAATGATCAGGTCGTTGCTGTTGAGTTCCAGCTGGATCTCGGGGTACAGCGCCCGGAACTCGGGGAGGTACGGCACGATGGCATGCAACATGAAGGGCGAGGCGGCATTGATGCGCAGGCGCCCGGACGGGGTGCGCTGGTGTGAGATCAGGCGCTCTTCAAGCTCGTCCATTTGCTCAAGGATCAGCTTGGCCCGCTCGAAGAAAAACTTGCCCTCTTCTGTCAGGTCCATGCGCCGCGTTGTGCGGTTGATCAAAGTGGTTTCGAGCTTGGCCTCCAGCCGTGACAGCGTGCGGCTGACGGCGGAAGGTGTTTGCCCTGCTTGTTCGGCGGCGGCGGAAATCGAGCCGCACTCAATCACCGAAACAAAAATTTGCAGCTCATCGGATCTGGCTTTCACGCGTGCCCCTCGTTGGTGATGACCCTAGAGTAGCCTCGTCAGCGGCTACAGAGAGACTAACGCGGGAGCGAGCCAGCTCGCGAAGATTATTCGCGGGCTGGCTCGCTCCCGCATGGGGTCCAGACCGATAACAGACTATCTACAGGGCTCAGGCGTTGAGGCCGAACACTTCAGTCAAATGCTGCTCATAACGGCCGGCGTCGACTTCGGGTTGCGGGCGCTTCATCACGTCAACACACAGGAAGGTCGGCAAGCCGGTCATGCCCAGGAACTCATTGGCTTTGTGGAACGGAAAGTACACCGCGTCCACACCTTTGCCTTCAAAGAAGTCGGCCGGGTCGTCAAACGCTTGCTGCGGAGCGTTCCAGGTCAGCGACAACATGTACTGCTTGCCCTGGATCAAACCACCGCTGCCGTAGCGCTGCGAAGCATCGGAGCGGGTGCGGCCGTCGCTGGCGTACAGCTTGCCGTGGCCTTCGGTGAAGACTTCGTCGATGTATTTTTTAACGATCCACGGCGCCCCCATCCACCAGCCCGGCATTTGGTAAATGATCACGTCCGCCCACAGGTATTTTTCGACTTCTTCGGCGATGTCGTAGCCTTCGTCGATGTGGGTCACTTTGACTTCAAAGCCCTGACGGTCAAAGAACGCCAGTGCGGTGTCGTGCATGGTCAGGTTGTAGCGACCATCGGAGTGGGCAAATTTTTTCGCGCCGTTAAGCAAAAGTACTTTTTTCATCATCAGCCTCCAGGGGGTAAACCCTCAGCGCTGTTGAGCGGCATGGGGGGGTTCAAAAACATGCCGGCAGAATATCGATCTGCCTGTGTAAGAAAAACCCGTGATGAGTCAAATGACCTTTGCTTCAAATGCACGAATATAGTTTTGATTGTTGCCTGTGGTTATCCCCTGTATGCCTGCGTTTTTTGCGGGAGTAAGATCCCGGTCTGCTGACACCCGCTGCCACAGCGCGAGTGATTCCGATCAACACTGAAAACAACAACGAACAGGGCACCCGATGGCTGACGACAACTCTCCCCCGGTCACACTCAAACGCGGTTTGAAGAATCGCCATATCCAGCTGATCGCCTTGGGCGGCGCCATCGGCACGGGCCTGTTCCTGGGCTCGGCGGGCGTACTCAAGTCGGCCGGGCCGTCGATGATCCTGGGCTATGCGATTGCCGGTTTTATCGCGTTCCTGATCATGCGCCAGCTGGGCGAGATGATTGTCGAAGAGCCGGTGGCCGGCTCCTTCAGCCACTTCGCCCACAAGTACTGGGGCGGCTACGCGGGCTTCCTGTCGGGCTGGAACTATTGGGTGCTGTACGTGCTGGTGGGCATGGCCGAGCTGACGGCGGTGGGCAAGTACATCCAGTTCTGGTGGCCCGAGGTGCCGACCTGGGTCAGTGCGGTGGTGTTCTTTGTGCTGGTGAACCTGATCAACACGCTGAACGTGAAGGTCTTCGGCGAGATGGAGTTCTGGTTCGCGATCATCAAGGTGGTGGCGATCATCGGCATGATCGTGCTCGGCTGCTACCTGCTGATCAGCGGCACCGGCGGCTCGCAAGCGTCGTTCAGTAACCTGTGGAGCCACGGCGGGTTTTTCCCCAACGGCGGCACCGGGCTACTGATGGCCATGGCCTTTATCATGTTTTCCTTCGGTGGCCTGGAGCTGGTGGGCATCACCGCCGCCGAGGCCAGCGAGCCGAAAAAAGTGATCCCCAAGGCTATCAACCAGGTGGTGTACCGGATTCTGATTTTCTATGTGGGCGCACTGACCGTACTGCTGGCGCTGTACCCGTGGGATCAGTTGCTGGTCACCCTGGGCGCCGGTGGCGATGCCTACGGCAGCAGCCCGTTTGTACAAATTTTTGCCTTGATCGGCAGCGATACCGCAGCGCAGATCCTCAACTTTGTGGTGCTGACCGCCGCGCTGTCGGTCTACAACAGCGGCGTGTACTGCAACAGCCGCATGCTCTTTGGCCTGGCCGAACAGGGTGATGCGCCAAAAGCGCTGATGAAGCTGACCAAAAATGGCGTTCCATTGCGCGCACTGGGCGTGTCGGCGCTGGTGACGTTGCTGTGTGTGGTGGTCAACTATGTGGCGCCGCACAAGGCGCTGGAGCTGCTGTTTGCGCTGGTGGTTGCGTCGCTGATGATCAACTGGGCGCTGATCAGCCTCACCCATATCAAGTTCCGCAAGGCCATGGCGGTACAAGGCGTAACGCCTTCGTTCAAGGCGTTCTGGTTCCCGTTCAGCAATGTGCTGTGCCTGGTGTTTATGGCCGTGATCGTCTCGGTGATCTGGATGATCCCCGATGTCCGCGCCTCGGTGTATGCGATCCCGGTGTGGTTGCTGATCATCTACGGGTTCTACCGTTTGCGCCTGAGCAAAGGCCAGGCGCTGGCCAACACGCACTAAGCAGGGTGTGAACTCAACTGTAGGAGCGAGCCTGCTCGCGAAGACCGTTCGCGAGCAGGCTCGCTCCCACTGAAGAGTTGCGCATTCGGGTCACTGGGTGTCGGAACCAGGCATCTGCCAGAGCAGCGCCCCGGTTAGGGTGGGTTTCGATAACCCATCACCGGAGGTCTTATGTCTGCGCCAATCACCGTGCTTCGCGACACCCATCCCCTGCCCGTGCTCGATGCCTGCAAATGGGAAAAGCTTGAAGGCGACCCGCATACCGTCAACCTCAACGCTTACACCAGCGAAGACGGCAGCAAGATCATGGGCACGTGGATTTGCACGCCCGGCAAGTGGTACGTGGAGTATGTGAAGTGGGAATACTGCGACTTCCGCGAGGGGTATTGCATCATCACCCCTGAGGGCAAAGAACCGATCCATCTGCGGGCCGGGGATATCTTTATCGTGGAGCCGGGCATGAAAGGCACGTGGGAAGTGGTCGAAACCGTGCGCAAGTATTTCGTGTTCGCCTGATTTTACCCACGCAAAAAACCGGGAATCCGCCCGACGCGGATTCCCGGAAAAGCCCTATTCGGGCTTGCGATAGCTATTGATGATGGCCGAGAAGTCTTTGCCGCCTTCGCCGCGCAAACTCATCGCCTGATACAACTGTTGTGCCACGGCGCCCATCACTACAGGTTGATGGGCCTGGCGTGCTGCTTCAGTGGCCAGCCCCAGATCCTTGAGCATCAGCTCGGCGCCAAAGCCGCCGGTATAGCCGCGCGATGCAGGGGCCGTTGCAACAATGCCCGGCCACGGGTTGTACACCTCGGAACTCCAGCAGCGGCCGGTGGAGCTGTTGATCACCCCGGCCAGCACTTCGCTGTCGATACCCAGTGCCGCGCCCAATGCCATGGCTTCACTGACGCCCACCATTGAAATCCCGAGCAGCAGGTTGTTGCAGATTTTAGCCACTTGGCCGGTGCCCACATCCCCGCAATGGACTATGTTGCGACCCATTTGTGCGAGTACCGGGTGCAGGGTGTCGAACAGGGCCTGGCTGGCGCCGACCATGAAGGTCAAGGTGCCGGCCTGTGCGCCACCGGTGCCGCCGGACACCGGCGCATCGGCCATGTGCACGCCTTGTTTGGCGGCTGCGGCGGCCACGTCGCGGGCGGTCTGCGGGTCGATGGTGCTGCAATCCACCGCTGGCACGCCTTGGTCGATGCCCGCCAGCACCCCGTCTTCACCCAGCCACACGCTGCGCACATGGGCAGCAGCGGGGAGCATGGTGATCACCAGTTCGGTGCCTTTGGTGGCCTCGCGGGGCGAAGTGCTGATCTGGCCGCCCAGGGCTGCCAGTTCGGCCAGAATGTCTTTGTTCAGGTCAAACAGGTTCAGCGAATGCCCGGCCTTGATCAGGTTGCGCGCCATTGGCGCGCCCATGTTGCCCAGGCCAATAAATGCGATGTTCATGGTGTGTGCCCTCAACGAAGATGGATGGTGGTGTTAACGCCATCATTCACGCTTTCATCATCGAACCAGCGACTGGTGACGGTCTTGGTTTGAGTATAGAACTGCACCACTTGCTTGCCGTACGGACCAAGATCGCCGAGTTTCGAACCACGGGAGCCGGTGAAGCTGAAGAATGGAACCGGCACAGGAATCGGAATGTTGATACCGACCTGCCCCACATCGATTTCAGTCTGGAACTTGCGTGCCGCCGCGCCACTTTGGGTAAACAGGCCGGTGCCGTTGCCGAACGGGTTGGCGTTGACCAGCGCGATGGCCTGGTCGAGGGTATCGACTGCAATCACCACCAGCACCGGGCCAAAGATTTCCTGGGTGTAGATTTGCATGTCGGTGGTAACGCCTGAAAACAGGGTCGGGCCGATAAAGTTGCCTTGCTCAAACCCCGGGACCTTGACGTTACGGCCGTCCAGCTCAAGCACCGCGCCTTCTTTGATCCCGCTTTCAATCAGTCCCAGCACGCGCTCTTTCGCACGCTTGGAGATCACCGGGCCCACGTCGGTGCCCGCCTCGCTGCCGGCATTGACCTTGAGTTGTTGCGCCAGCGCCTTGAGGTCCGGCAACCACTGCTTGGCCGCGCCCACCAGCACCACAACCGAAGTGGCCATGCAGCGTTGACCGGCAGCGCCAAAACCTGCGCCAACCAGTGCGTTGAGGGTTTGTTGACGGTTGGCATCAGGCAGCACCACGGCGTGGTTTTTGGCGCCCATCATCGACTGCACGCGTTTGCCGTGGCGGCCTGCCAGGTCATAGACGTGGGTGCCGACAGCGGTTGAACCGACAAACGAAACGGCCTTGATATCTTTATGGGTGCAAAGTGCGTCCACGACGTCCTTGCCGCCGTGCACCACGTTCAGCACGCCCGGCGGAACCCCGGCCTCCATCGCCAGTTCGACCAGCATCAGGGTCGACAGCGGGTCTTGCTCGGAAGGCTTGAGCACGAAGGTGTTACCGCAGGCGATGGCCATCGGGAACATCCACAGCGGGATCATGGCCGGGAAGTTAAAAGGCGTGATCCCTGCGCAGACGCCGATCGGTTGGCGCAAGGTGTAGGTATCCACCCCGCCTGCTACGTTTTCAGCGAATTCACCCATCTGTAACGTGCCGATGGAGCACGCGTGCTCGACCACTTCCAGGCCGCGAAAAATATCGCCCTCGGCGTCGGCAATGGTTTTGCCTTGTTCAGCACTGAGGACGATGGCAATGCGCTTGGAGTGTTCGCGAATCAGCGCCTGCAGCTTGAGCATGATGCGCATCCGCGCGCCAATCGGCGTCAGCTTCCAGGTCTGGAAAGCGCGTTGGGCACTGGCGATGGCAGCGTCGACTTCCGAGGCGGTGGCAAACGGGACTTTGGCCAGCACTTGCTGAGTGGCCGGGTTGACGATGTCGTGCCACTCGGTGGTCTGCGACTCGACCCATTCGCCATCAATCAGTAAGCGGGCATTTTGGTACGGGGTGCTAGAAGCGCTCATGGAAGTCTCCGGAATTATTCTTGTGAGTACGGGCGTTGAGGGTCTGTTGGCGTTTCGGGTCGCGTGTCAAATTTCGCCAGGCTGCGTTGCAGGGCTTGAGAAGGGAACAACCATTCCCTTCGCCCTGCGCCTTGCCTGGCAAAATTTGACCCAGCGACGCGGCTCACAACGAAACGCCAACAACCCCTTAATTGGTCGCAGGACTGTTTTTGGAGTATAGGTGTGCGTTCTTCTAATAAGAACGCACATAAAAGCCGGTCTAACATGCAAAAAAACATCACATCGTTAAGCGCATTGAACTGGGACGACCTGAAATTTTTTCTTGAGGTGGCCCGCACCCGCAAAGCCAGCAGCGCTGCCAAACGGCTGTCGGTGGACTACACAACCGTGTCGCGGCGGATCAGCTCGCTGGAGGCCGCACTCGGGACTTTGCTGTTTGAAAAGTCGCGCACCAATGGCTTTACCCTGACCCCGGAAGGCCAACGTTTGCTGGGCTATGCCGAGTCGATCGAAAGCACGCTGCACATGGCCTGCGAGCAGGTTTCAGGGTCTGGCGTGGCGTTGTCGGGTCATGTGCGCATGGGCTGTACCGAGGGCTTCGGCAGTTTTTTCATCACCCCGCAGCTCAGCCATTTTGTGGACACCTACCCGGCCATTTCGGTGGATATCCTGCCGCTGCCGCATTTCATCAGCCTGTCCAAGCGCGAAGCGGATATCGTCATAGCCCTGGAGCGCCCGGAGCACGGGCCGTATGTGTGCTGCAAACTGTGCGACTACCGTTTGCAGCTGTTTGCGACCCAGGAATATCTGGACCAACACCCACCGATACGCCGTGCGGCTGATTTGTCGGAGCATACGTTTATCAGTTACGTGGACGATCTGGCGTTCAGTTCAGAGCTGCTGTACCTGGCCAATGTGCTGCCGGGCGCCAGCGCCAACCTGCGCAGCACCAGTGTGATTGCGCAATTCGTGGCGGCGCAGCAGGGGCGCTCGCTGGCGATTCTGCCGTGCTTCCTGGCAGCCCAGGACCCGCGTTTGCTGCCCGTGTTGCCGGATGAGATCAACCTTACGCGGCAGTTCTGGATGTACTGCCGGGAGGATCTGAGGAAGTTGAAACGCATCACCTTACTGTGGGATTACATCCGTTCAGTCACTGAGCAGAATCAGGCTCTGTTGATGGGTGAGACTCGCGAGATGCTGTTCGCCGACTAAGGATTTTCAAGGAATCAGGTGGTGGAATCGTAACGAGATGAGCAGACCTTTCCCAACAGTTTGTAACAGGAATTCGAACGTAACTTGCTAACACGCCGACGCTTGCATTTCGCCTCGCTCAATGGCGTCACCCCACTCATGCAGCCACAGACGACTTTTCATAACTTTTGAGAATCGTCCTGCAGACATACCAAACAACCGTGAAGTAGCGTCCTGTCGCATTTAAACGGCGAAACATGGATGGTCAATTTGCACAGGGGGTGTTATGGCGGCTAAAAATCTCTTCCCGAGTACTCTGGGATGTAATGGGATAGATGGCAACAGGCGACATGCAGAGGCGACAGAGGAAGCACAGACAGCTTGGGACAGAACACTGGCGGCGAATGCAAGGAACGAGCGGGAAGCTGACGCACGTAGGAATTCGATCAAGAAGCAGGATGAAGTGGCCTCACGTGGATGCGTCTTCGCCAAGAGCTGCAACCTTCCTGACGGTGTGATCGACCACAACGCTGGTGGATACATTCCTACTGACCTGATTAGCCAATATGGCGAGTTTGCCTTGCTGGGTGGCCGTGAAACGGATGCACAAGGAAACATTCCTCTCAAGAAAATCAGTGGCACCCTACCCGCCTCACTGGGAACACTTCTATTAGGCGGCGTTGCTACTGCCACCGCTGGCGGTGTGTCTTGTGGTGGTTTGTGTACGGCTGGCGCTGTGGCGTCCGGGGTTACGTCTGGTGTTGCTGCTGGTGCATTGACGGGAGTAGTTGCATTGCTGTGGCCATCCAGCTTGGGCGACAGCAGCCTATATACAGAAGAACAGCTCCAGTCGCTTAAAGAAGGACGTACACGTGTCCGATTAACCGTTGAGCAACAGGCCGATGGCACTTTGAAGGGATACGGGTACAACACCCAGAAGCGCCGCGACTGGGAAATGATTCCCGTAGTGCAGTTCGTTGCCCAAGGCTCCCAGCAAGTGGCTGACTTTGGTGGCGGTGTAACCTTGATATGGACCCCAGCAGCTGACCCGTCCAGCACCTTAGGGACTCCTGCGTTAGAAGGCGCACCACAGGCGCCACAGATTTGGATTTATCCGCCTACCGAACAGGCTGATAACATCATCGTCAGTCCGATTTACCCAGACGCGTACAAAGATTTCATTCTGGTGTTCCCGGCTGATTCTGGTGTGCAGCCGTTGTACATCGTTATCAGCGCCCGGTATTCACCGGGAATCGCAACGGGACGGGGTGAAGATGTGTTCGGCATCTGGCTTGCCGGAGCTGGCACAGGGTTAGGTGCTCCAATCCCTACCCGGATAGCGGACGTATTACGGGGGCGAGAGTTTAAGAGCTTCGATACTTTCAGGGCGGCATTCTGGAAGGCAGTAAGCAACGATCCTGAGCTATTTAGCCAACTGAGTGAGGACGATCAGGCGCGTGTGCTAACTGGGAACGCCCCTACTGTTCGATTCAGAGACTCGGTAGGCAAACGGGTCACCTATGAAATACACCACGTCGAGCTAATTAAAGATGGGGGGGCGGTGTACGACGCGGACAACCTAAGGGTGAATACCCCTCGAAACCACATTGACCTTCACAAGAAAAAGTAGGCACAGCATGGAAAACATTTCTGATTTCACCGAAGCCGAATTCATCGCTTTCATCAAAAACATACGTGTCGTCAACAAAGGCGGCACGGATGAAGAGCTTGGCGAGTTGCTTGAGAAATTCAGTCAGCTTGCAGGCCATCCCGACGGCTACGATTTGATTTTCCACCCAGAACCCGGTGCGGACAACTCTGCCGAAGGTGTCACCAAGACGGTGAAGGAATGGCGTGCTGCTGAGGGCTTACCGGGATTCAAAGACGAGTGACCGAGGGGCGATATTTTCCGAACATGACGGACACGCTACTGAAAAACAGCTTATCGGAGTACACCGAAGCCGAATTTATCAAGCTGCTGGAGAAACTCGCCAAGGAAGACGAAGAAGCCGAAAACGATGATCGTGCCGACTTACTCTTGTTGCACTTCGAGAAAGTAAGCGAACACCCAGCAGGGTCAGACTTGATCTACTACCCAGAGCCGGGAGCAGATAACTCCCCTGAGAGCGTGACGCAGATTGTGAAAGAATGGCGCGCTGCTAATGGCTTGCCGGGATTCAAGGACAATTGATTTCCAGTACCTGGCCCAACGTGTGACGATGCCACGGTGCGAAGCTACCGGGTAGTCCAGAATGCGGCGCTGTTGCAGGGTGAAACCCGGGGGATGAGATTTGTGGGGTGACCCATGCCCTCGTGGGAGCGGGCTCGCTCCTACGAGGGTGTAGTGCAAATCCCTAGTCGGCAATCACGACGATCGATACGCGACGGTTTTCAGTACGACCCGCCCGGGTATTGTTGCTGGCCACCGGCTCGCGGCTGCCCAACCCCCGGATCTGGATGTTCTCGGGGCGCATGCCGACCTTGAGCAGCGCCTTGACCACGCTGTTGGCGCGACGCACGGACAGCTGTTCGTTGTAGGACTCTTTGCCGGACGAGTCGGTGTGACCATCAACCCGTACACGCTGGATATCCACGCTGAGCAAGGCAGTGCCGATGCGCTCGACGATTTCCTGGCTTTGCGCGTTGAGCACTTCAAGGTCACTGCCAAACAGCACTTTGCCCGACAAGCCGAACGCCCAACCCTCCTCGGTCAGCTCAAAGCCCTGTTGTTTGAGTACCGTAATCTGCGCCGGGGTCAGGCCTTTTGGCGGGGCGGTCTGGCATCCGGTCAACGACAGCGTTGCCAGTAAAAGGGCAACGCTAAAAAACTGCAGATAACGCCGGGTCAATACATGCATGGGGGGGTAGCTCCTGATGATCATGGAGTTGCGGGGTACTCCAACTCCGCAACATGTTGCCCGCCTCGGGCGAGACGTTTTGCCTGGTACATCGCCAGGTCCGCAGCACAGAGCAGCGAATCCGGGGTTGCACCATGTTCGGGGTAAACGGCGATGCCGATGCTTAGCGAGGTCACGACACTGCTTTGGCCCGGCAACTCAATGGGCTCCAGCATGCTGGCAATGATCTTGCCGGCGATGCGCTGGGCGTCTTCGATCTTGTGCAGCGGGCTCAGCAAAATCGCAAATTCATCGCCGCCCAGGCGCGCCACTACATCGTCCTCGCGTAACTGGCCACGCACGCGCGTGGCTACGGCAACCAGCACCGCATCACCTGCAGCGTGGCCATAGGTGTCATTGATATCCTTGAAACGATCGCTGTCGAGAAACAGCACGGCGACTTTCTCGCTGATTTTGTTCAGCGAGCGCAGGGTGCGCGTTAGCCGTGCTTCAAAATAGGCGCGGTTGGGCAGGTTGGTCAGCGAGTCGTGACTGGCCTGATGCGCCAGGGTTTCGTTCTCGTTTTGCAGATGGCTTTGCCAGGACTCAAGCTCATCGAGCAACGCATTGAAGTCGTTGCCCAGGCTGTCCAGCTCGGCAATATGCGCCGGCGGCACGCGCCGGTCGAACGCCCGCTCGCGGCGTGCGGCGTGGGCCACTTCAGCCAGTTGCTGCAAAGGGCCGGTGATGCCACCCAGGAGCCGGCGCGACAGATACAACGCACTCCAGGCGCTGAGCGCCGTGCATACCATCACGCCAAACAGCCCGCTCAGCAAAAAGCTCAGCATATTGGCCCCGTGCCCACGCACGGTTACCAGGCCGACTTCCTGGCCCTGATGCAAAATCGGCACGGTGATCGGTTGTTCCAGCAAGCTATCGGCCAACCACATGTCGACCCTGGACAGCAAACCGGTTTCCGGGCGCTGCCATTGCGCGAGCAACTCACCATCGGCGGTGTAGACCTGAGCCTCGGCAACCGCTTCGGTGGAAGCAATCAAGGCCAGCGCTTCGGTTGCCGCCGCACGGTCATCAAACACTACGGCTGCTTCCACGGTGTAGTTGATGGAGCGGGCAATCAGATGCAGGTTGTGGTCGGCGTACACCTTGAGCGCCAGCACCCCCAGCAGGGTCATGGAGGCGCTGGCCAGTGTGACGGCCACCAGTGCCACTCCAAGGTGCCCGCGGCGCAATACCGAACGCAATCTGTGCCGGTTTTTAGGCTTTCTGGAAATGATCATGGCTGAGCCGCCCGGCGACGCGACAGTTGCAGCACGCTGGGGTGAATCCGCACGCCACTGCGGGCGACGGAGTCGAGGTTGACCTCAAATGACACTTGTTCATCACGTACATGCAGACAAAAAAGACTGCCTACGGTGCATTGATCACCGTCCTCGCTGATGCTCAGTACCGCTTGGGTATTGAGGCTGGAGAAAAGCCGGTTGCGCTCGTCAACGCTTAACTTGCCCAGATACACCGCATTGCAATTGCTGGCTATGCCCGGATCACTCGCCAGTACACGACGGGCCTGTACCGGCCGGCCGCTGGACTGAGTGGCGCCTTTGAGCAGGTCATCGGTGTATTCGGTCGGGCCGATCACGCACAGCTGCAGTTGCGCCGGTTCAGTGGGCCAACGTGCATAGCTGAGGATGCCCAGGACCACTTGGGTCACAGCCTTGGCACGCTGATCAGCCAGGTTTATGGGCGGTTCAGGTTGGGCCAGGCAGGGAGTGCTCATCAGTAACAGGCAAAGTGAAAGCAGCCGGAGCCGCCATCCAAAGTGCTGTTCTGTCGAGGAGACAGCCACGTCCATGCGGGATTTCTCTGTAATCTTTGTAGGAATAGTGTCACAACGATAGCACGACCTGCGGACTAACTGTGATGCAGGTCACAACCTGTGAGCGCTGGAGCCCACAGGAAACAAGTGTTACCCCAGCCCCAGCATCAACCCGCTCAGACGTTTGACCTTACGCTGCACAGCCTCTTCAAAAACCCCCGCACGCGGCTCAACCAGGCTGAACCAATGCTTGGCCCGAGTGATGCCGGTGTAGATCAGCTCTTTGGTCAGAACCGGGTTGAGCGCTTCGGGCAGTACCAGCGCGGTATGTGAAAACTCCGAGCCCTGGGATTTGTGCACTGTCATGGCATATACCGTTTCGACATCATTGAGCCGGCTTGGCAGCACAAAGCGGATACCGCCCTGCCCGTCGTTGCGCGCAAAAGCCACACGCAATACGTGACGCCGGGCCTGGCCATCACCCTCGGGGAGTCTGAGGGCGATACCAATGTCGCCGTTCATCAGGCCCAGGCCGTAGTCGTTGCGGGTCATCAACACCGGACGACCTTCGTACCAGTGCTGATCGCTGTCGATCAGTTTGCGGGCGAACAGCGCGTGGGTGATGCGCGCATTCAGCCCTTCAACGCCCCAGGGGCCTTTGCGCACGGCGCAGAGCACCTGGAAAGCCTCGAACGCTTGCAGCACGCTTGCGGCCCATGCCGCCCAGCAAGGGTCCTCAAGCCCGGTCTCGACGTTGGGCCGCTGCTCGCGCAACACCTCAAGGTAATGCCGATAGCCTTTGGCCTCAGTGCCGCGCCCTTCCAGCGCCAAACGCTCAAACCCGCGGTCCTGCTCGCCCTTGAGAGGTAATGCAAACAGGTCGGCGTGGCTGCCCGCTGCGAGCAGGGCCCGTGCCTCGCGGGGTTGCTGCTGGTTGACCAGACGCGACAGCTGGCCGATGCCGCTGCCTTCACCGAAGCGGCGCGAGTGTCGCAGCATGACCACTTGCTGGGCCAGCGGGTGCGTACCGCCCAGGTCTTGCTGCAAGCCACTGGCGCCGAGATTTTCTCCGCTGACCCGCTCCAGCCACGCACGGGTTTGCGGGGTGTACCAGCCCGCCTCCGCATCACGGCACAAGTCCCCCAGCACGGCGCCGGCTTCAACCGAAGCCAGCTGGTCCTTGTCACCCAGCAGCACCAGCCGCGCATGGGCAGGTAGCGCATCGAGCAGGTTGGCCATCATTTCCAGATCGATCATCGACGCTTCGTCGACCACCAATACGTCGAGCGGCAGGCGATTACCCGCGTGATGCCGGAAGTGCCGCGTGCCGGGACGACTGCCGAGCAGGCGGTGAACGGTGGTCACGTCACTGGGGATCTTTTGCCGAACCTTGTCGTCCACTTCCAATGATTTGACTTGCAGGCTGATGGACTCGGTCAGGCGCGCAGCGGCTTTACCCGTCGGCGCTGCAAGACGAATCCGCAAGGGCGCACCCGCTTCGACGGCAGGAGCTTGCAGCAACGCCAACAAACGCACCACGGTGGTGGTTTTACCGGTGCCCGGGCCGCCGGTGACGATGCTGAAAGCACCGCGCGTGGCCAAGGCGCATGCCAGTTTTTGCCAGTCAATCGGTGCATTCTGTGCCGGGCTGCCGAACAAGCCGTTCAGCCGTGCGGGCAAATCATCGGGCGCGGCTTCAGCCAGCGCCAGACGTTGGCGCAATGCGCTGTCGATCCGTCGCTCATAGGCCCAGTAACGGCGTAAATACAGGCGGCGCTCGCTCAGCACCAATGGCCGGCTGGCCGCATCGGCTGACGACTGCCCCGCATGTTCCACCAAAGGGCTGGCTTGCAGGGCCTTGCACCACGCATCGCCCTCCAGCGCCTCAAGCAGTTGCGAGGGCAACAGCATGGCGCCGGTCTGCACATCGCCTTCGGGTGGCAAGGACAATGCGAAGTCGGGCTCTTTCAGGGTTTCGAACAGGTCCAGGCACACATGGCCATGGCCCAGCTGATGACTGGTCAACGCTGCTGCCAGCAGCACCAGCGGGTCGCCTTGGGGGTCGCGCTCGTGAAGGAACGCGACGAAGGCCTTATCCAGGGCCCGTAACCAGCCGCGCTCGACCCAGCGCTCCAGCAACAGCAGCAGGTCCTCGGCTCGGCCCAGCGGTTGCAACCGGGCAAGGTTTTCGGCCGTCAACGGCGTAGGCAACAGTTCGGCAAACGAACGACTCATAACAACACTCCCTGTTCCCACGCCGGTTCAACCGTTTTCGGTAAAGGTTTGCCCTGGAACATCAAGTCCAGGCTTTCGATCAATAGCCGGGGCGGCCGGGTGAAATACACGCCCTGCCCCTGGGAGCGGGTGCCGCGTAAAAACAGATACAGCGCTCCGCCCA
Organism: Pseudomonas sp. B424; assembly: GCF_055408345.1. NCBI lineage: Bacteria > Pseudomonadati > Pseudomonadota > Gammaproteobacteria > Pseudomonadales > Pseudomonadaceae > Pseudomonas > Pseudomonas sp. B424. The sequence continues at coordinate 59,850 of NZ_JBUZTL010000026.1, forward strand.
TATGCTGCTCGTAATCGTAATCGGGTAACCGTGCCTTGAGCTGACGGTGCAGGGCCAGCAGGTACAGTACGTATTGCAGGTCGTAGCGGTTATCCAGAATCGAGGCGGTCATCGCCTGTTCGGTGTAGGCCGAATCGTCAGCCCCCAGCCAGTTGGATTTGTAGTCCGCCACGTAATAACGACCCTGGTGCTCAAAGGTCAGGTCGATAAAACCCTTGAACATGCCATTGAGCAGGCTCGGCTCGGCCCCGGCCCGCGCAGCGCCGCCGTGGGTGTGCTGGCGCACCAGTTTGTCCAGTTGCAACACATCGACCTTGTGGCTGGCGAACCAGAATTCCATCTCGATCTGGTACTGGCTCAGCTCACTGAGTACTACAGCCGGTTGGCCATTATTCAGACGCAATGGTTCATCTTGCAGGTGCTGCAGCCAGTCGCTCAGCGTCTCGATCCAGCCTTGCCAGCCGCGCCGGTTGCAGCGCCGCGCCACGGCGTCATTGATCGCTTCGGGGCTCGCCTTGAACCCTTCGCTGCCCGCCCATTCAAGCAGGCCATGGAGGAAGGTCCCCGGGTTTGGCCCGCGTGGGAAACGGTGTATATCGCCGCCACTGAGCAATACATCTCGCGGCGCATCGGGATCGAGTCGCTCGTCATCCGAGAGCTTTTGCGCCAGGGCGCTTTCGGGTGCCTCGGCGGGGCTGAGACTGTCGCTGATTCGCAATGCGCTGTAGGAGGCAATCCACCAGTTTTCCGCCGCGCGGCGGGTCGGGGTCAGCGGTGCAAGCAAGGTGGCTTCGTTGAGCGGTGGATAAAAGTGCGCCTCGCCAGCGGCGGGTACGGGCTCGCACTGTATGGCGGCGCACGCTTGCTGCACATCCGCCAACCAGCTCTGCAATCCCACAGACTCGGCCAGCATTGCCCCGCCGCCCAGCAAATAGCCCAAGGCTGAAAGGTGCAACGTCGAGCGATTGTTATTACCACGCTTGAGGTCGGCAACCCCCAGCCAACACGCATGCTGGGCCCGGGTCAGGGCCACATAGAGCAGGCGCAAATCTTCGGCCAGACGCTCGTCATCGGCCTGGGCTATGAGCTCTGGCGTTGGTTTCAAACTCACTTGGGCGTTGCCCGCTGCATCGTGGTAATGCAGCGGCAAACGGCTGCCGTCCACCGGTTTGGTGGAACAGATAAACGGCAGGAATACCAACGGGTATTCCAGCCCCTTGGACTTGTGGATGGTCACGACCTTGACCAGTTGCTCATCACTTTCAAGGCGCAGGATCTGTTCTTCTCCCGCCTGCCCGGACAGCGCCAGGTGCTCGGCCAGATGCCGGATCAGCGCTTGTTCGCCGTCCAGTTCGGCAGCGGCCTGCTGCAGCAGTTCGGACAGATGCAATACGTTGGTCAGCACCCGTTCGCCATCAGGGCGGGCAATCAGGGCCTGGGGCAGCTCAAAGTCGTGCAGCAAGCGGCGCAACATGGCGAGCACCCCTTGTTTGCGCCAGGTTTCGCGGTAACCACGGAACTGCATCACGCGTTTTTCCCAGGCCAGTTCGTCCTGGTTCAAGCGCTCCAGTTCAATCAACGGCAGGTCCAGGGTGATGCAGGCCAGGGCCGCGCGCAGCGGGCGTTCGACGTCCGGTTCAGCGCAGGCCTTGAGCCAGGCCAGGACATCGTGAGCTTCCTGCGCGGCATAGACTGAGTCCTTATCCGACAGGTAAACACTACGTACGCCACGGTTCGACAATTCTCGTCGCACCGCCTGTGCTTCCTTGCCATCACGTACCAGAATCGCGATATCGGCCGGCAATACGCCTCGAAATGCTTCGCCATCTTTGGCGAAACCACAGCGACCCTGCTGCCCGCCATTGAGCAATTCAACGATCTGACTGGCACACACCGCTGCCAGTTGCTGACGATAAATCACCCCCGACACCGGCTGCTCGGAGGGCAATTGCCAGAGGGTTAATGCGGTAATCGCTTTGCCGTCCAGCTGTAGTACTTCTTTGCGACCCTGGGATTTAACCGACACAAAGGGCACAGGGTTTTCAGAGCCTTCGCGGAACAAAAACGCGCCTCGGCCAGTGTCGCGCTGCTCGGCCCGCTCAAATACGTGGTTTACGGCCTCGACCATGGCGTGGCTGGAACGGAAGTTGGTATCCAGCGTGTGCAATCGGCCATGGGTGGCATGACGTGCGCGCAAGTAGGTGTAAATGTCGGCACCGCGAAACGCATAGATCGCCTGTTTCGGGTCGCCGATCAGGAACAGTCCGGTGTCTGGGCTGTTGTCCTCGATGCGGTAGATGGTCTCGAAGATGCGGTACTGCACCGGGTCGGTATCCTGAAATTCGTCGATCAGTGCTACCGGGAACTGCTCACGAATCAGGGTCGCCAGGCGCTCTCCACCTTCAGCCTGCAATGCAGCATCGAGGCGCAGGAGCATGTCGTCGAAGCCCATCTCGGCACGGCGGCGCTTTTCTTCTTCAAAACGCACGCTCACCCAGTTCGCGGCATGCTGCAGAACCGCCGCATCGGGGGTCGGCAATGCATCGAGCGCGGCCTTGAGGCCATGCATGGCATCGAGCCCCGGATGCTGCGGGGGCTCGCCCTTCCAGGCTTCGGCCATGCCGTCCGGCGTCAGACGCGTGAAACCCGTACCCAGGTCAAGCTGCTCCTGGGCGTCATCAGCCGCCCATGCGCTGAGTTTTTCAAACCAGGGCTCGAAGTAACGCGCCTGCATTTTTCGACCATCGACCGCTTTGCTGGCAACGCCTTGCAGGCAGATATCGCGCAGCTCCTGGGCCCATTGCAGCCATGGCGTTTTGAGCTGAGACAGCGCTTCGCGGCGCTCTTGCAAACAGGCTTCGATCATCTGGGCCGGGGTTTGCTCGGCCTGGGCAGGCTGCCGTGAGCTGGCAAACAGCGCGCGAACTCGCGGCAACAGGGCGGCGGGACCACTCCAGTTGGCACGCACCCAGTTGAGGGCGTCGCCGTGCATGGGGTAGCAAAACAGCCGCCAGTAGTCACGCAGTACTTCGCCCAGCAAATCGCTGTGGTCGGTTTCCAGCGTCTGGGTAAACAGGCTGCCGCTGTCGAAGGCATGTTCGCGCAGCATGCGCTGGCACCAACTGTGGATGGTCGACACCGCAGCTTCGTCCATCCACTGTGCCGCGATATCGAGACGGCCTGCGCAAGCAGCCCACTGCTCGGGGCCAAACTGCTCACGCAACTGCGCCACCAAGGCATCCGGCGCTTCAATCTCGTCACGGAAGAACCGTGCAGCTTCAGCCAGGCGCGTGCGAATGCGGTCGCGCAGTTCTTTGGTGGCTGCATCGGTAAAGGTCACAACGAGAATTTGCGGCGGTAACAACTCACGCCCAAAACCTGATGCTTCGCCGCCATGCCCCAGGATCAGACGCAGGTAGAGCGCCGAGATGGTGAAGGTTTTGCCGGTGCCGGCACTGGCTTCTATCAGTTGGCTGCCACGCAGGGGAAAGGCCAAGGCCAGCGGTAATGTTTGCTCGCTCATTAGCGGGACGCCTCGCTGTTTAATGAACGCCAAGGCGCATCAAAAAGTGGTCGATAGAGGGCATCGCACCACTCTGAAAATTCTTCATCAGCCATCAAGGCGGCGTAATCGGGAAACTGGCGGGCCAGGGCTGCGCTTTCACGACGCTCGCCGTCACTGGTTTGGCCGTCACCTTCGTAGGCTTTTTGTGCAGCGGCGCAGGCCTTGTCCGGGTCGGTCTGAGCCAGCCAGGCGAAGGCTGTTTTCACCGCAACAGGCAGCGGATGGCTCATGCCGACTTTCCAGGCCACCAGCAAGTTGCCAAGAATGTCACTGGCCTGTTTGGGGTCCAGAGGATCTAGCAATAAGGTGTCATCGCTGGCCACCAGGGCAGTCGACATCTCCAGACCACTGGCGCAAGCCGCCAGATGATTTACCCATGGCCGGGTCAATCGGTGCCATTTGCGGGTTTTAATCGCGCCGATGCTATTAGGAATCGTCGTGATGGAGAGCAGGCCTTTGTCGCTACGTTGATGCAGATTGCTGAGCCAGCCTTCCAGTGTCAGGCCGTGGTCTTCAAAGCTGACGGGCAACGCGCTGTTTAACGGTGCAGGCCACAGGGCCAACAGTTGCTGATAGCGTTGCAGCACATCCGGTAACGGTTCGATCAGTTCGTGTTGCAGGCATTCGCCAAACCCGGCCATGGGCAGCAAACCGCTGCCTTGCAAGCGCAGGGCACGGGTGTGCAAGGCGTGTTCAGGTTGGTCGGGTTGTGCCAGGGCGGCTTCGAGCAAACTGTCACTGAGGGTGTAGCGCTGCAATGCGTCAAGCACGAAAGGTTCTTCATCAGCCAAAGGCACTTCGGCTGCCTCGAAGAATACTTTCAAGCGCTGACTGAAGAAGTGACGCACAGGGTTGCGCAAGAAATCCTGCAACTGCGTCAGGTTCAGAGGTTCTTCCTGCTCGTGCGCTCCCAGCGTGCCGGCTTGAATGGGCACGGGTTGTGGCTCGTGCAATCGCTGCCATTCGCGGGCATAACTGAACAGGTTGGGGTTACCTTCGTGAAAGTAACGGGTACTGAAGGGTTGCAGCGGATGCTCTTGAGTCATGGCACCCAGCAGGTCCTCGCCTCCCTCCAAATGCCAGCCATTGGCAAGGTGGTCACGCAGTTGGCCTATCAAAACGCAAGCCGGGCGCTCGCTGTTGTCGCGAATACTGCGTCCGACCCAGCTGATATAGAGTTGCTCACGGGCGGAAAGCAGTGCCTCGAGTAACAGATAACGGTCATCTTCGCGGCGGGAACGGTCGCCTGGACGGTAGTCACTGCCCATCAGATCGAAGTCCAGAGGCGGTTGTGCACGCGGGTAGTCGCCGTCGTTCATACCCAGCAGGCACACCAGTTTGAAGGGGATGGCACGCATGGGCATCAGGGTGCAGAAGTTAACTGCCCCGGCCAGGAAGCGTTGTGACAACTTGCCTTGATCAAGCCCGGTTAGCCAGGCTTCGCGTACTACGGTCAGTGGTAACTCATCTTGCAGCCCAACCAGCTCACAGGTTTCGAGCCAGGTTTCACGCAGCTCTTCAAGCTGGGCCAGCAGGTAGTCGTCGTGTTCAGTCTCGGCCTGGAAAAACAGTTGCACCAACCCTTGCAGGCGCTCGCCCCATTGCTGCGGCAAAGCTGGCTGCGATAGCTCTTGATGGGCAACTTCCAACGCATCGAGCAGAGCCACAAGCGGACCAATCAGCACTGCATCCAGACCACCGATTTCATCGTACGGCTCAATACCATCGCAGGCTTCGCTGCTGCCAACGGCATAGCCAAGCAGCATGCGACGCAAGCCGAAGCGCCAACTGTTTTGCTCCAGTTGTGCAGGCAAGCCCAGGCCTGCGCGCTGCTCAGCATTGAGCCCCCAGCGAATTCCCGCGCCTTCGATCCAGCGATGCAGGGTTGGCAAATCGCGTTCCTGGACGCTGAAGCGGGCTCGCAATGAGGGCACGTCCAGCAAGTCGAGTATTTCGCTGACGGGGAAGCGGCTGTCAGGCAGTTTGAGCAAGTGTTCGAGAGCGATCAGCAGTGGATCACGGCCACGCTGGCCCTGGTCGGCCAAGGTGTAGGGGATGAAGCGCCGATCATCGCGTTCGATCTGGCCAAACACGGCCCGGATATGGGGCGCGTAACTGTCGACATCCGGCACCATCACAATCACATCGCGTGGCTGCAACTGAGGGTTTTCGCTGAATCGTGCAAGTAGCTGGTCGTGAAGGATCTCAACTTCCCGTTGGGCACTATGGGCAATGTGGAAGCGGATTGAACGATCCTTCTCCAAATCGATTGCGGGCCACAGCTCGCGGGTTTCATTGAGGGGGCGCAACTCAAGAATATCGTCCTGCAACTGGTTAAGCAGGTTGAGCGGCTCGACCTCGCTGAACAGGTCAATACGGCCATCACGAAAGGCAGCACGGTAGCTGTTGGGGTCGTCATAGCTGTCGAGCAGGTTGATGTAGTCGCGCCCCTGCTTGCCCCAGGCAGCGAGCAAGGGGTGGGCGTGTTGATGCAGGGTATCGAGGTCAAGTGCGGTAGGCATTCCGGCTTTGCGGGCCTGGCGTTTGTACTGATGGCGCAGCAGATCCTTGTCCGCAACGATATCAGACCAATGATGGCGACAAGGGTTGTGTACACACAGCAGTACCTGGCTGAAACGGGCGAGCCCGGCCAGGGCTTCAAGTGCTTGAGCGGGCAATGACGAAATACCGAAGACGATCACGCGCGCCGGCAAGCCGGGCGGCGCTTGCTCAAGGCTGCTGATCTTGTCCATGAAGCGCTGGTGAACGCCGGCCCGGCTCTGGGACATTCCTTCTTGACCGACATCAAGCAGTAGCGCGCGCCACAGTTCGGCTTGCCAGCAGTTGGCCGGGCTCAAGGCCGGGCTTTCGCCTCGGGCGTTGCGTAGCTGATGGCGGCCGGCAGCCCAGTCTTCCAGCCAGTCGGCACGGTAGACCTGATATTGGTCAAACAAGTCCGCCAGGCGCTCTGACAACTGATAGCGTTTGCGCAAATCGGTGTCATGGGTCAGAAACCGCTGCAAGGGTTCAAAGTGTGGTTGGTCTATAAGTGCAGGAAGCAGGCGCATCAGGCGCCAGGTCAGCGGGGCTTTATCGAGCAGGGACTTGGCGGGGATTTCTTCACTGCCCAACACGAGCCGATAGAGCTGCCACAAAAAGCTGCCGGGCAATTGCACATCCACTGCGGCAGCAATACCGCAACCACCGAGATCATCGTCCTGAGCATCTTCGGCCAGAGCCAGCTTCAGCCATTGGGCAATACCGTTGCTCTGTACCAGAGCAATTTCGTTCTCCAAAGGCGCCAGGGGGTAGCGGCGCATCCAACTGACGACCAGGCTACGCAACTCATCCAGGCGGTTACCATGAACCACCATAAAACCTGCATTGAGGGACGTAGCAACCGGCATGACGGCATCCTTAGGAAAAGGCAAAATCCAAAGGCGAACCTTAACATTGCTCGGCAAGATTGGTGGAGTTCAAGCTGCGGCGTAGGGAGCTATGGCGATAAGGTCGAGGATGTTCAGTGTGCCGCTGGAAGCTTGGCGGTACTTTTCTCGGCACAAAAACAAACCCCCTGTCTGCGTTAGCAGACAGGGGGTTTGGAATTTAATCTTGACGATGACCTACTCTCACATGGGGAAACCCC
>NZ_JBUZTL010000027.1:0-65393 GCF_055408345.1 Pseudomonas sp. B424
TTTCAGGCGTACGGCTTCTTCCACTGCGATTTCGCAGAAGGGGTTCATCGACATCTTGACGTTGGCGAGGTCAACGCCGGAGTTGTCCGCTTTGACGCGTACTTTAACGTTGTAATCGACCACTCGTTTGACAGCTACAAGAACCTTCATGGATTCCTCGTTACTCTCCGGTGAAAAGAAAGTCGCCTAGGCGAACCTGGCGGTTGATGCTCATTGGCACAAGGGCACCTCCAAAGATCGTTGCCTTCCTTATTAGAAGAGACGAGTGCCAAGTCCTTCTCTTGCGGCCGTCTATCAGGTGTGACTACCAAGTCATCCACCGAAAGGACGTGTAAACTCCGCTCAAAAAATGGCAGGCTCCTACAGGCTCGTGCCTGTGCCCTGTCTTTAGAGGTGCTCTTGAAACCGACAATCAGCCTACGGCGAGCGCAAAACCGACCGTATCTTGACCGGAACGCCATTTGCGGTCAATACAGCAAATAGGCCAGTTTTGAGCCGTGCGTCTTTGTTTTATCTGGCTTGCAGAGGATTCAAACAAACGTTTGTATTGGACGCTGCCAGTGGTGTAGATATAATGCGCGCCCATAGAGAGAGCGGTGCATCATCCATTGCGTCTTCGGCCCCGGGCCGAGGGAATAATGGATGAAACGCCAAACCTCCAATTAGAAAAACACCGTTGAGCCTTGAGTAGGAGATAGCCTGTGGAACGCGAGTACATGGAATTCGACGTGGTCATCGTCGGCGCCGGCCCCGCCGGTTTGTCCGCCGCCTGCCGCTTAAAGCAGAAGGCCGCCGAAGCCGGTAAAGAAATCAGCGTCTGCGTGGTTGAAAAAGGCTCCGAAGTCGGTGCTCACATTCTGTCCGGTGCGGTGTTTGAACCCCGTGCCCTGAACGAATTGTTCCCGGACTGGCAAGAGCTGGGCGCCCCGCTCAACACCCCGGTTACCCGCGACGATATTTATGTACTGCGCAGCGACAGCACCGCGACCAAGGTGCCTGACCTGTTTGTGCCTAAAACCATGCACAACGAAGGCAACTACATCATCTCGCTGGGCAACCTGTGCCGCTGGTTGGCACAACAGGCCGAGAACCTGGGCGTAGAAATCTACCCCGGCTTTGCTGCTCAGGAAGTCCTGTTCGACGAAAACAACGTAGTCCGCGGGATCATCACCGGTGATCTGGGCGTTGACCGCGAAGGCAACCCGAAAGAAGGCCTGTACACCCCCGGCATGGAACTGCGCGGCAAGTACACCTTGTTCGCCGAAGGCTGCCGCGGCCATCTTGGCAAGCAACTGATCGAACGCTTCAAGCTCGACAGCGACGCCGACAGCCAGCACTACGGCATCGGCCTCAAGGAAATCTGGGAAATCGATCCGGCCAAGCATCAACCAGGCCTGGTCGTTCACACTGCCGGCTGGCCGCTGGACATCATCAGCAGCGAAAATACCGGCGGCTCTTTCCTGTATCACCTGGAAAACAACCAGGTCGTTGTCGGCCTGATCGTTGATCTGTCCTACAGCAACACCTTCCTGTCGCCGTTCGACGAGTTCCAGCGCCTCAAGCATCACCCGGTGCTCAAGCAGTACCTGGAAGGCGGCAAGCGCATCAGCTACGGCGCCCGCGCCCTGGCCAAAGGCGGTCTGAACTCCCTGCCAAAAATGGTCTTCAGCGGTGGCGCACTGATCGGTTGCGATCTGGGCACCATGAACGTGGCCAAGATCAAGGGCAGCCACACGGCGATGAAGTCCGGCATGCTGGCGGCAGAGGCTGTGGCAGATTCGCTGCTCGCTGACTCCGAAGGCGGTGACGTACTCAACACCTACGTAGAAGCATTCAAAGCCAGCTGGCTGTTCGACGAACTCTTCGCCAGCCGCAACTTCGGCCCGGCGATGCACAAGTTCGGTCCGATCATGGGCGCGGGCTTCAACTGGATGGATCAGAACATCTTCGGCGGCAAACTGCCGTTCACCCTGCACGACACCAAGCCAGACTACGCCTGCATGAAGCTGGCCAAGGACTGCAAGAAGATCGACTACCCGAAACCAGACGGCAAACTCAGCTTCGATAAACTCAGTTCGGTGTTCATCTCCAGCACCAACCATGAAGAAGAGCAGCCGTGCCACCTCAAGCTGCGTGACGCGAGTATCCCGATCAGCGTTAACCTGCCGCTCTACGACGAGCCGGCACAGCGTTACTGCCCGGCGGGCGTTTACGAAGTGATCACCCAGGAAAGCGGCGAGAAGCGCTTCCAGATCAACTCGCAAAACTGCGTTCACTGCAAAACCTGCGACATCAAAGACCCGTCGCAGAACATCACCTGGGTTACCCCTGAAGGTGGCGGCGGTCCGACTTACCCGAACATGTAAGTCAAAAAAGGCTCCTTCGGGAGCCTTTTTTATTGCCCCCGGATTTGTGGGAGCGGGCTTGCTCGCGATGGGATCGCCCAGGTTTGCCTGACAGACTGCGCTGCCCGCATCGCGAGCAAGCCCGCTTCCACAACACGCCCGTCACACCGGCTGGCTAGCACCCCACCCCTTCATGCCCCGGGCTGCGCTCAAAGTAGCGTTTGTACTCGCGACTGAACTGCGACGTGCTCTGATAGCCCACCCGCAACGCCACCTGCGCCACCCCCAACCCTTCGCTCAACAGCAACTGCTGGGCCCGCAACAATCGCAGGCGCTTGAGGTACTGCACCGGCGACAGCAAGGTGCTGCGCTTGAAATGCTCATGAAAGGTCGACGCGCTCATGTTGGCGCAACGGGCCAGCGTCTCGACATTCAGCGGCTCGGCAAAGTGCTCATGCAAATGGCTCAACGACGCCGCCACCCGCGCAAACTGCCCCTGCTGCTCGACCAATGCCCGCAACACGCCCGCCTGCGGGCCGCGCAAGGCCGCGAACAGCACTTCGCGCAACCGCGCCTGGCCCATGATCCGGCACTCCAGCGGGTCATGCAGGCAGCGCAGCAGGCGCTCGACCGCCTGGCGCATGTCGTCATCCAGAACCGCCGAGGTCATCGACTCCGGCGTCTGTGCCACGGCACTGCGGTCAGGAGCCAGCCCCATGGCCAGTACCAGCTCGCCCAATACGGCGCGGTCGATACTGATGGCCACGCCCAGCAAAGGGGCGTCTTCAGAGGCAAAGGTTTCACACTCGAACGGCACCGATAACGCCTGCACCAGATAATGCCCGGCACCGTATTCCATCGTGCGCTGCCCCAGGTAGGCCAACTTACTGCCTTGGGCTATCACCATTAGGCTAGGCTCATAAATCTGCGGCATCCGGGCCACTACCCGGCACGCCGAGACCACACGAACTTCAGGCAGCAAAGTCGACACAAAGCCGGTTTGTGTGGCCAGCGGCTCAATCAGGGACACCAACATGGCGTTCTCATCACGATGACGAGTCAAAAACATGGATAGAAGTTCACAAGAGGAATAGACAGCCGCATCTTCGCAGAATTGGTCAATAAAGCGACACTTCCCCCTCGACGCCGGAGTAATAGGCATGACAGGCGGAGGAATCGTCATAGTCCTGAAAGACTTGTAAGCGCAAAATTGCGTCCTGTTCACAGTCAACGCTACGCGAGGTTTTCCATGTCCAATGTCACCTACAACGCTATCGGTTATGCCGCTCAGAATGCCAAGGCCCCTTTGGCGCCAATGCAGTTCAACCGCCGCGCCCCGCGCCCGGACGACGTCGCCATCGAAGTGCTGTACTGCGGCGTTTGCCACTCCGACATCCACCAGGCACGCAATGACTGGGGCTTCGCGACTTATCCGCTGATGCCCGGCCATGAAATCGTCGGCAAGGTGACGGCCATTGGCGACAAAGTCACCAAGCACAAGGTCGGCGATCTGGTCGGTGTGGGTTGCATGGTCGATTCGTGCCGCACCTGTTCGGCCTGCAAGGAAGACCTGGAGCAATACTGCCTGGAAGGCATGACCCAAACCTACGCCAGCCCGGATCGCATCGACGGCACCCTGACCATGGGCGGCTACTCGAACAATATGGTTGTCAGCGAACACTTCGTGCTGAGCATCCCGAAAAACCTCGACCCGGCCAGCGCCGCTCCACTGCTGTGCGCCGGTATCACCACCTATTCGCCGCTGCAACACTACGGCGTCGAGCCAGGCGACAAGGTCGGGATTCTGGGCATGGGCGGCCTGGGCCACATGGGTATCAAGTTCGCCAAGGCCATGGGCGCGCAAGTGACCCTGTTCACACGTTCCCAGGCCAAGGCAGAAGAGGCCTACCGTCAAGGTGCCGACCACGTGATCGTGTCCACTGATGACGAGCAGATGAAAGCCGCGGCCGGTACCTTCAACTTCCTGCTGGACACCATTCCGGTGCCGCACGACCTGAACCCCTACCTCGAAACCCTGACCTTTGACGGCGTACACATTCTGGTTGGCCTGATCGAACCGGTCGAGCCGGCACTGAACGCCTTCAACCTGGTGTTCAAGCGCCGCGTACTGGCCGGTTCGTTGATCGGTGGCATTGCCGAAACCCAGGAAATGCTCGATTTCAGCGCCGAGCACGGCATTACCTGCGACATCGAAATGCTCGACATCAAAAACATCAACGAAGCCTTTGAGCGCGTGGTCAAAGGCGACGTGAAGTACCGCTTCGTGATCGACATGAAAACGCTGAAAGCCTAAGCACTGGCTTTTGCGGGAGCGGGCTTGCTCGCGATTGCATCACTGCGGTCCTTGAAACAAACCGCGCTGGCTGCATCGCGAGCAAGCCCGCTCCCACATTCAATTGCGTTGAGGGTCTTACCCCCCCAACTCCGCCGAAATCTGCTGCGCTGCATGGGTAATGACCGGGATCAACCCGGTCATTTTCTCCAGTGACATGTAAGGCACGGTACTGGCGATACTGATGGCAGCCACGATTTTGCGGCTGGCATCGCGTATCGGTGCCGCCACACAACGGATCGACGGTTCGTTGTCCTCCAGATCAAACGCATAGCCGCCCGCTACATAGCTGCGCATGCGCTCTTCGAACTGCTCCCACGACACTTCCTGATGCTCAGGCCACTGCAGGTTTTTGCCATCGGCTGGATGGCTGGCCTCATACAGGCGCCGCCATTCCCCCACCGGCGCATCCAGCAACATCGCCTTGCCGATACCGGTACGCGCCAACGGCATGCGATGCCCTACCCGCGAACGCATTTCCGGGCCATTGCGCCCCGGGTTCTTGTGCAGGTACAGCACCTCGTCATCCTCACGCACCGCCAAATGAATGGTGTCGCCGGTCAACAGCGACAACTTGTCCAGATATGGCCCCGCCAGCGTCACCAGCGGCAACTCTTCACGGGCCTGAAAACCCAGCTCGATCAGTTTGGGCCCCAGCAGATACCCCACTTTTGGCAACACCCGCAGGTAACGCTCGTCCACCAGGCAACTGGCCAGACGGTGCGTAGTGCTGCGCGTGGTCCCGATCACCCGAGCGATGTCCTTGAGGTCGCGCGCGCCATTGGCCACGGCCTGCACCACCGCCAACCCGCGGAGCAAGGTTTGGGTACCGGTGGGTGCGATTTTTGTGGAGTCGTCCTGCATAGCCAGCCTTTCCATTGAGAGGGGGGAGAACCGGGCAGCATTATGGTCGCCCGGCGGGCTGACTTCTACAGTTCGATCCGTTCAACCTTGCCCACCAGCAAGATGTAGGACAGTGCACCCAGCAGCGCCAGCACCGAAATGTAGGTGATTGCCGGGGCGAACGAGTCGCCGGTGGCCAGGAAGCCAATCACGATCGGCGTGGTAATCGCCGACAGGTTGCCGATAAAGTTGAACACCCCTCCGGTCAGGCCCAGCAGGCGCGCCGGGGCCAGGGTCGACACCAGCGACCAGGTGATCGATGCCAGCCCGTTGCCGAAAAATGCCAGTGCCAGGAATGCAATCACCAACGGCGTGGAGTCGACAAAGTTGGCGCCAATGATCGACGTCGAAATCAACAGCCCGCCAATGATCGGCAGCTTGCGGGCAAAGCCCACCGAGTAACCGCGACGAATCAGCCAGTCGGAGAAAAACCCCGAACACAGCACGCCGACAAAGGCGGCCAGGAACGGCAGCGAAGCCAGCAGGCCGGACTTGATGAAGTCCATGCCGCGGTACTTCACCAGGTAAGTCGGGAACCAGGTCAGGAAAAACCACAACGTCGAGTTCAGGCAAAACTGCCCCAGGTAGATGCCCCACAGTTTGCGCTTGCTGAGCACGATACCCAGGTCCAGCCAACTGAACGGCGCCTTGCGTTTGGCGGTCTGGGTCTGGATATCCACCAGCCCGCCGCCCTCGCTGATCAGGTCGATTTCCGCCTGGTTGGCGCCCTTGAAATCACGCGGCTCGCGGTACACCGCATACCAGATTCCGGCCCAGATAATCCCCACCGCACCGGTGGCGACGAACACCATGTGCCAGCCCCATTGGTGCTGCAACCAGGCCAGTACCGGGGTCAGAAACGCCAGCCCCACAAACTGCCCGGAGGTGTAGAAGCCAATGGCGGTGGCGCGTTCGCGTTCGGGGAACCAGGTCGTCACCACACGGCTGTTGATCGGGTACGCCGGGGCTTCCAGCGCACCCACCGCCATGCGCAACACGAACAGGGCGATAAAGCTCGCTGCGAAGCCAAGCATCACCGTGGCCACCGACCACAGCAACAAGGCGACGCTGTAGAGAATGCGCGGCGGCACGCGATCCACCAGCCAGCCGCCGGGGATTTGCATGGCGGCGTAGGTCCAGCCGAAGGCCGAGAAAATCAGCCCGACATGCACCGGGTCCAGCCCCAGATCCGTGGTCAGGGCGGGAGCGGCAATCGACAGGTTGCTGCGGTCCAGATAATTGATCACCACGGTAATAAACAGCAGAACCATGATGAAAAAACGCTTGCGGCTAGGCGCCACTAAAATCGCGGGCGCGACAGTGCTTGCAGATGACATGGGCATGCCTCTTTTTTATGGTTATTGAGGTCGTTTACAGCGGTGGGAGCGAGCCTGCTCGCGATTGCATCAGCCCGGTATTGCAGTCACACCGGGTTGGCCAAATCGCGAGCAGGCTCGCTCCCACAACTCACCACTCGGCGAAGCTGCCATCGGCATGACGCCAGATCGGGTTGCGCCAGCGGTGACCCACCAGCGCGCGCTCCTGCACGTACTCTTCGTTGATCTCGATCCCCAGGCCCGGGCCGTTGGGGATTTTGACAAAACCCTTGTCGTAGTCGAACACCGACGGGTCTTTGACGTAGTCGAGCAGGTCGTTGCTTTCGTTGTAGTGAATACCCAGGCTTTGCTCCTGGATGAACGCGTTGTAGCACACCGCATCCAGCTGCAGGCAGGCAGCCAGCGCAATCGGCCCCAGCGGGCAGTGCAAGGCCAGCGCTACATCGTAGGCCTCGGCCATGTTGGCAATCTTGCGGGTTTCGGTGATGCCGCCGGCATGGGACGCATCCGGCTGGATGATGTCGACATAACCTTCGCTGAGCACACGCTTGAAGTCCCAGCGTGAAAACAGCCGCTCACCCAGGGCAATCGGGGTGCTGGTCAACGGTGCCAGTTCTTTGAGCGCTTCGTAGTTTTCGCTGAGCACCGGCTCTTCGATAAACATCAGCTTGTACGGGTCCAGCTCCTTCATCAGCACCTTGGCCATCGGCTTGTGCACGCGACCATGGAAGTCCACGCCGATACCGACATTGGGCCCAACCGCATCACGCACGGCGGCGACGTTGGCCAGCGCCAGATCGACCTTTTCAAAGCTGTCGACAAACTGCAGCTCTTCGGTGCCGTTCATTTTGATCGCGGTGAAGCCCCGGCTGACGGCCTCTTTGGCGGCGCGGGCGGTGTCGGCCGGGCGGTCGCCGCCGATCCACGAGTAGACGCGGATCTTGTCCCGCACCTGGCCGCCCAGCAGGTCGCTGACCGACACACCCAGGGCCTTGCCCTTGATGTCCCACAGGGCCTGGTCGATACCGGCCAGGGCACTCATGTGCACCGCCCCGCCACGGTAAAAACCGCCGCGGTAGAGCACGGTCCAGATGTCTTCGATGTTGCGCGGGTCTTTGCCGATCAAGTAATCCGACAGCTCATCCACCGCGGTTGCCACGGTGTGGGCACGGCCTTCGACCACGGGTTCGCCCCAGCCGGTCACGCCTTCATCGGTTTCGATCTTCAGGAACAACCAGCGCGGCGGAACCAGGTATGTCGTCAGCTTGGTAATTTTCATCTTGTTATCTCTCTTGTTCGATGGGGCGCCACAGCGCCAGTCAGTCGGCCTGACGCCGGGTGTTCCAGGCGTGCACATAGGCCTTGGCGCGAACCGCCACGTCAGCCGGGCTCAGACCGGGCTTGAACAACCCCGAGCCCAGACCGAAACCGGATACGCCGGCATCCACAAACACCTGCATGTTGTCCGGGGTAATCCCGCCAACCGGGATCAGCAAGGTACCGGCAGGCAACACTGCCAGCCAGGCCTTGACCACGGCCGGGCCCATTTGCTCGGCCGGGAACATCTTCAGCACATCGGCGCCTTCGGCCAGCGCGGCAAAGGCTTCGGTGGGCGTGGCAACTCCCGGCGACAGGTACAGGCCCGCCGCCTTGGCCGCCCGCAGCACTTTGGGGTCGCTGTGGGGCATCACAATTACCTGTCCGCCCGCAGCCTTGACCTGCTCGACCTGCTCGGGTGTCAGGACCGTACCCGCGCCCACCAGGCAGTCGGCGGGCAAGCTGTCGCGCAAAATGCGGATGCTTTGATAGGGTTCAGGGGAATTGAGAGGGACTTCCAGGGTGCGAAAGCCTTCGTCATACAGCACCTTGCCAATGGCCTGCGCCTCTTGCGGCCGCAGCCCCCGCAGGATGGCGATCAATCCGTTTTGTGCCAATGCTTGCTTGAGCATCTCAGCCCTCCAGATGAGTGTGTTGGAGTAACCCCGCCGCTTGGGCCAGGTGCCATAAACCCTGTTCGGTGGCCTGTTCTGCCAGGCTCACATCGGTAAACCCGCAGGCGCCCAGCGCTCGCTGGTAACGCTCACAGAGTTGGGTGTTACCGATCAGAATGATCGCGGGCAGCGGTTGCCCGCCCAGGCGTTGGCGCAGCGCAGTGCTCAGCGCTGACAGCTCATGGCCGATCAGCAGGCCGGACACGTAGTCGGGTTGCTGTGTGGGGCTCAGTTGCCCGGTCAGGCCCAGGGTGCGGGCACTGAACAAGGTCGACAGCGGGCCGAGTTGACCGACCGGCGACAACGCCACCTCCACTCCGCGCTCGAATGCCGACGCATCAAACTGCGCAGCTTGTTGCTGGGTACGGCCCAGGATCGTGTGTTCGCAAACGGCGGCGTAAAGCTCGCCGGTCATGAAGGTATCGAAATGCACCAGGCAGCTGTCCTGTACCTGCACCCATTTGGAATGGCTGCCAGGCAGGCCGATCAGGCAATCGTTGAGGTGAGAATGGGTGTGCAGCACGCCCAGCACCTGGGTTTCTTCGCCGCGCATCACATTGGGCAAGGTCGAGTGCTCAATCACGCCGGGAACGATGTGCACATCGACACCGCGCACACTGCGCACGACCTGCAAGGCGGTGCTCAATGCCGGGAGGCTGGCGGGGGTTTCGCGGTAAGGGGCTTCGCGCCAGCCTTGAGCGCTGCCGACCATGCCACAGGCGATCACCGCAAGGCCGGGTTGAGCCTGCAGCCAGTCGCCGCACGCATCATCGAAGGCCAGTTCAAAGCCGTCAGTGCACCAGTGACCGGCAACGAACCGGGGCGTGCCCGGTAGCTGCATGATCCCGCAGGCCAGCGAGCGCATTTTCAGCACCTGCCCGGCGGGGCCGAGTAAATAAGCACGAAGGGAGGTAGTCCCCCAATCGAGCGCGATCAATTGCGCCTGCATCGCTTCACCTGTTTTGTTTTTAGCAGTGAATGCTGTGAATCAGTGCAGGCGACTATAAACCTTAGATCACGCAAATCTCAATATATAAATTGCAGTCTCATATATAGGGAAATTAAACCCTGAAAAACCAAACCTCAGGGGGTCAGCGCTGCTTCAACCGATCAATAACGACTGCCAGCAACAGGATCGAGCCACGGATCACGTACTGGTAGAAGGTATCGATGTTTTTAAGGTTCATTGCGTTTTCGATGATGGCCAGGATCAGTACCCCGGCAATCACGTGCCGGATCATCCCTACCCCCCCGCTCAGCGACACGCCGCCCAGCACGCAGGCCGAAATCACGGTCAGCTCAAACCCCTGGCCAATCATCGGCTGGCCCGAAGTCATGCGCGACGCGAGGATCACCCCGGCCAGTGCACCGATCAGCCCGTGGACGGCGAAGATGATGATTTTGGTGCGGTCGACATTGACCCCCGCCAACAGCGCCGCTTCCGGGTTGCCGCCAATGGCCATGGTGTTGCGCCCGTAGGTGGTGTAGTTGAGCAGCCAGCCGAAAAACAGGAAGCACACAATGGTGATCAGGATCGGCACCGGTACGCCGAACAACTGGCCGTTGCCAAAGACGAAGAACGACTCCTGGGACACCCCCACCGCCTTGCCGTTGGCAAAGATGTACGCCAGGCCACGCACGATCTGCATGGTCGCCAGTGTCGTAATCAACGCATTGACCCGCAGCTTGGCGATGACGATGCCGTTGATCAGGCCGACAATCAGCCCCATCGCCAGCGCCGCGCTGACACCCAGGAACACGCTGTCGGTGTCGCGCATGACCACTGCGGCCACGACCCCGGAGCACGCAATGACCGAGCCGACAGACAGGTCGAAATGCCCCGACGCCAGGCAATAGAGCATGGTGCAGGCGGCGATCCCGGTGGTGGAAATCGCCAGCCCCAGGCCACGCATGTTCAGCGGCGACAGGAAGTTGTCGATCAACAGGGTGCAGAGCAGGAAGATCGCAAACGCTGCCAGCAACATCACCCAGTCGTCGAGAAAGCGCCGCATGTCGAGTTTTTTACGGGTTGCCGGCAGCGATGTATTTTGTACGGTCATAAAAACCTCTCAGGGGTTCACGCCATCAGCCGCGTTGGCGTGGCAAGGCCATTTGCAACAGGTTGGATTCATTGGCCTGGTCGCGGGGCAACTCGCCGCTCACCGCCCCTTCACAGAGCACCAGGATGCGGTCAGAAATACCCATCACCTCCATCAGGTCGCTGGACACGACGATCACTGCAATGCCGCTGGCGGCCAGGGTGTGGATGATCTGGTAAATCTCGGCCTTGGCACCGATATCGATGCCCCGCGTCGGCTCGTCGAGCAGCAGCACCTTCATGGGCATCGACAGCCAGCGCCCGAGAATGGCCTTTTGCTGATTGCCGCCGGACAGGTACATGATTTTCTGTGACGCGCTTGGGGTCTTCACTTTCAGCGCCTTGATCTGCTTGTCGGCGTTGCCACGCTCCCACACCCCGCGCAGCAGGCATCCCAACGTCGAGTGGGCTCCCCGGGCGCTGATGTTGATGTTCTCGGCCACGCTGGCCAGCGGCATGATGCCCTCTTTCTTGCGATCCTCCGGGCACAGCAGCACCCCGGCAGCAATCGCATCACGGGGCGAGCGCAAGGTCAGCTGCGCGCCTTGCAGTTCAAGACGCCCGGCGCTATGGCGGGTGAGCCCGCTGAGCATGCGCAACAACTCGGTACGCCCGGCCCCTACCAGCCCGAACAGGCCGAGGATCTCGCCCTGGTGCACCTCGAAACTCACCGGCTCGCGCAGCCCCGGGCCGAGCAGGCCCTCGACCTTGAGCGCCACGTCACCGTGCTCGCGAGGCCGGTAATCGTAGATGTCCTGAATGTCCCGACCGACCATGCACGTCACCAACTGATCGTGGGTCAACTCACTCATCTGCTCGAAGGTGCGCACGTAACGACCGTCCTTGAACACCGTCACCGCATTGCAGATCCGGAACACTTCCTCCATGCGATGGGAGACATAGAGCACCACTTTGCCCTCATCGCGCAGGCGCCCGATGATGGTCATCAGGCGGTCGATTTCACGGGCCGAGAGGCTGCTGGTGGGTTCATCGAAGGCAATCACATGGGCGCCGCGGGACAGTGCCTTGGCGATTTCCACCAGTTGCCGCTGCCCCAGCGACAAGCGGGCGACCTTCTCCTGGGGGTCGATTTCATCAGCCAGGCCCTTGAGCAGCTCCAGCGCGTTTTGCCGCAGAGCACTGCGGTTGATCAGACCGAAACGTGCGGGTAAATGCCCGAGAAACAGGTTCTCGGCCACGGTCATTTCCGGCACCAGGTGCAGCTCCTGGTGGATCACCGCGACCCGGTTGGCGATGCTTTCGGCGGTGGACTTGAAGGTCAGCGACTGCTCGCCGATCTGCAAATGGCCGCTGCTGGGGGTATAGGCGCCCCCCAGGATTTTCAGCAACGTGGATTTACCCGCGCCGTTTTCGCCCATCAGTGCATGCACCTGCCCCGGGTGAGCGGCGAAGCTGATATTGGCCAGCGCCTGTACACCGGGGAAATGTTTGCCGATCCCGTTAAAACGCAGGCTGCCGGTGACGTCCGTTAGTGCTGGATGAGCTGTGTGCTGTTGCATGACCACCTCGGTGCTGAGAACGCAAAACAGCTCAATTCCACAGACCGATCTTGGTCAGTTCTTCCTGAAAGTTGTCACGGGTGATCAGCGTCACCTCATCCATGGCGGTGTACAGCGGCGGCTCTTTGCCTTCGGTGATCCACTCAAACATCATGGTCGCCGTCTTGTAGCCTTCGATATGCGGACTCGGCAGCATGGAGCCGAAGAAACCGCTGTTGGGTTTTTTCAGTTCGCCAATGGCGTCGGTGCCATTGATGCCGATGCCGATCACATTGGCCGCGGCGAACCCGGCACTTTCCGTGGCGCGCACACCACCGAGCACGGTGCTGTCATTCATCCCGCCGATAATCAGGTTCTTCGCGCCACCGGGCAGTTTGACCAGCGCCGAGTTGGTGGCGTCCATGCTGCCGGGCACGTCGAGGGTCTTGAGCGCCGAGTAGAGGATGTGATCGTCGGGCAGGCCCGCGTCCTTCAAGGATTTGACCGAGCCGTCGGTGCGTTTTTTACCGGTGTCCAGTTCATTGAAGGTGTTGATCACCGCGTAAGTATCTTTCCAGTCCCAGTTGCGGTTTTTCGCTTCGGCGACCATTGCATTACCCTGCTTCTGGCCGACTTCGAACGCCGCCATGCCCAGGTACGGCACCTCTTCCATAAACTTGCCGCTGGCATCGACAAAGCGGTCATCCACAGCGATCACTTTCAGGCCGTTGAGTTTGGCCTTGGCCATGATCGCCGGGCCGAGCCCCACATCCGGCGGGCAAATCACAAAGCCCTGGGCGCCGTTGGCCGCCAGGCTGTCGATGGCCGACAGGGTTTTCTCGCCATCCGGTACGGCAATCTTGATCAGGGTGAAGCCTTTGTCTTTCGCGGCTTTTTCAGCGAAAGCCCATTCGGTCTGGAACCAGGGCTCTTCCGCCTGCTTGACCAGAAAACCGATCTTTACCTGCTCGGCGGCCAACAGCGCACTGCTCAGACTGATGGCACCGACGGCCAGGGCCGCACAGCACAGGGAACGAATACCGGGACGATGTTTCATAGCTGACTCCTTTGTTTTTATTTTTAAAGTTTTGAAAGCCTTAAACGTCAAATCATGGGTTCAGTCGTGGTACATCACCGAACGCCCGCCATCGATGGTGATGCAGGAGGCGTTGATAAACGGCGCTTCATCGCTGGCCAGGAACACGGCGGTCATCGCCACTTCCAGCGGCTGCCCGATGCGACGCGGCGGGTGCAGGTCGCGTGCGCGCTGACGCTCGGCATGGGGGTCGGCGAAACCATTCCAGTAGTCGACGTTGAGTTGCGTCTCGATATACCCCGGGGCAATGGCGTTGACCCGAATGCCCTTGGGGGCGTATTCGATGCCCAGGGCACGGGTCAGGCCCAGCAGGCCATGTTTGGCCACCGGGTACGGGAAGCAGCCGGGAATGATGTGGCTCGAATGGGTTGAGGCAATGTTGATGATGCTGCCGATGCCCTGCTCGATCATCTGCGGCAAGACGGCCTTGCAGCCGTACCAGGCGCCGTCCAGGTCGATGGCGAAACAGCGGCGCCAGTCTTCCTCGGTCATTTCCAGAGGGTCACGGAACACATTGACCCCGGCACAGTTGACCAGCACATCGACCCGACCGTGCAGCTCCATGGCCAGTGCGGCCATTGCATGCAGGTCTGCCTGGCAGGAGACGTCGGCCTTGATCGCCCGCACATCTGCACCCTGCTCACGCCAATGGGCGGCGACTTTCTCGACCTTCTCGGCCTGGATATCGCTGATGACCATTTTCGCCTGTTGCGACACAAAGCTGGCGACAATGGCTTCGCCGATCCCCTGCGCAGCGCCGGTCAGCAGTACCACCTTGTTCTTCAGGCGCTCGCCCCGGGGTGGTTCGGCCACCGGCGGCAATGCTAGAGGTTCAGCCATGATTCAAGACTCCTGAAAAAAGGCACGACGAAAGCCGGGCATCTGTCGATGACCGGTTAAAAAGCCTGGAGGGTTGGGTGTGACGGAGGGGCGCGCGGGAACACCCTGGGGTAGATCGGCATCACTTCACCTGTTTTGTTTTTTTAAGTGTGAGTGCGTGGAGCTGTGGCCGACTATAAACCCAGGGCTAGCAATATCTCAATATATAATTTTGCATCCCATATTAAGGGATTTAACCTGCAAATCGTGTACAGAGAACGCCCGGCACTTCGACCCGGATCGACAGTAATGATCCGTCCAGAGGGTGGTTGGCGGGGCTGGCAGCGCTGGTGATAAACAGGGTGCGCAGGTCTGCGCCGCCAAATACGCAACTGGTGGGGCGGCTGACGGGCAGCTCGATCACCCGGTCGACTTGACCATCGGGGGCCAGGCGCAGCAGGCAACTGCCGTCCCAGCGTGCGTTCCAGACAAACCCGTCGGCATCCATCGCCGAGCCATCAGGGCCGCCCAACGGATGCGGGCCGCGCCAGATCTCGGGCGGGCTCAGAAAACCATCGGCCGCCACCGGGTACTGATAAATCGTGGCATCCAGGCTGTCGCCGAAATACAGAGTGGTGCCGTCCGCGCTCCACAACAGTGTGTTGGGAATCCCCAGGCCGTTGAGCAGCGGCGTCACCCGGCCATCGCCCGCGACCCGGAACAACCCGCCACTGCGGCGTTTGATCGGCAAGTCCTCGCCCTGCTCGCCAATGTTGTTCTGCATGGTACCCAGCCACAGCTGGCCCAAGGCATCGCAACGGGCCTCGTTGGGGCGATTGCCCGGCTGCGGGTCGGCGATGCAGAGCAGTGTGAGGCGCGGATCAAGGCCTGGAGAATCCAGATCAAGTCGATATACGCCGCTGCTCAGAGTGACCAGCGCATCGCCGCTGGCACAGGGGATAAAGGCTGAAACGTGCTCGGGCATCTGCCAGATCCGAACGTTGTCACCCTGCAGACGCAGAGCCTGTTTGCCGGCAATGTCGACCCAATACAACGCCTGCTCGGGAGCGTCCCAGAACGGCCCCTCCCCAAGTGTTGCCCGGTGAGGGGTTACGGCTGTCCACGACATAAGTGCTCCTGATTTTTTATTGTTAGGGTTCAGGGCCAATGGGGAAAAACTCGGCACCGCTCCACACGCCCAGCCAGTTCTGCCCGTCGACTTCACGAACCACCGCCAGCTCTACCAGTTGGTAGAACACATTACGATGGATCAGGGCTTCGAGGTTGCGCCGCACATGCACGTAGGGTGCGGGCTCCTGGGTGACCGGGTCAATGACGATACGCAGCGGGTGTTCGCTGCCGGCACTGATGGACTCGTCAACGTTGGTCGTGAAACGCAGGATTTGCTGCTCCCCCGCCCCTTCTACCTCCAGGGCGACCGCGACAAAGGGCGCGTCATCGACTTTGATCCCGACTTTTTCCACCGGGGTGATCAGGAAATAATCATCGCCGTCGCGGCGGATGATGGTCGAGAACAGTTTGACCATGGGCTTACGGCCGATGGGCGTGCCCATGTAATACCAGGTGCCATCACGGGCGATGCGCATGTCGATGTCACCGCAAAACGCGGTATCCCACAAGTGAACGGGCGGCAGGCCTTTGTCAGCCCTGGGGATTTGCGCCAACAGGTTACTGACATCTACCGGCTCGCTCATGTTGCTCTCCTTGTCTTATTGATCGCTCAAGCCTATCAAGCTGCGCGCGTACTTGGCGAGCGGCGGGCCAATCAGGTCGGCCGGCTTGTTGTCATGGAACGTCAGCAAACCGCCACGACTGCGAATGGTGGCGGTGTCGATCAAATACTGGGTACTGGTTTCGATCAGCATCACCTGAATCACGCCACTGTCGATCCCCAGACGACTGATCTCTTCCTGGTCGAGCCATTCGTCGCTGTTGCTGATCCGGTCATCGGCACGGGCGAAACGGGTGTACAGCAAATAATGCGCACCAAAACCCCGGGCCTCGCTCATGGCCTGATCGAGCCCCAGCGGCTCTTTGGCGCGGCGCACCATGGGGAAGTATTCGACAAAACCGTTGAAGGCTTCTTCGGCCACGACATTGGGGCGCACGTACGGGTCACCCATCGGGGCAAACGGCCCTTGGGCGATATAGATAAAGGAGTCGGGCTGGATGCGCAGCGAATTGCTGCGCCGGGTATTGCTGTGATCGAGCAGGCCCGCGTCACTCATCTGATAGCGCGCACCCTCGCCCATGTCGCTGACCGTCATACAGCCACCCAGCGCCAAAAAAGTCAGCCATACAATCAAACCACGCATCCCGCTCTCCCGATGGCCGGTGACAGAAAACCGGCGAGTAACCGCGTGATGCAGATTGCGCGCCAGTTTGCGCGGAACACTGCTTACCTGTGGGAGCGGGCTTGCTCGGGATGCAATCAATGCCACAGACCAGATACACCGCGCTGCCTGCATCGCGAGCAAGCCCGCTCCCACAGATGCCGTTACCCGCCGATGATTTTCATTACAGTGGCACCGCCCGAGAACGCAACATCCTGCTTGTCCCCCAGGGCTTTCATCAACAAGCCTTGCAGCGCAGGCAGCGCCTGATGCCGGGGCTTGTTCAGCAAGTCGCCCACATAGTGGCGATTGCTCGACGACAGGCAACCATGCAACCAGCCCGTGGAGGACAGCCGCAGGCGCGAGCAGGTCCGGCAAAACGGAACGCTTTCGTTGGCAATCACCCCGAAGTAACCGTGCCCGGGGATCTGGTAACGCACCGCCGTGGCGTCGATCGGCGCATCCGCCTGCAAGTACTCGTAGCGTTCGCCAATCAGCGACAACAGCTGCTGCAAGCTGACGAACTGCTGCAGGAAGGCATTGCCATCACTGGCCAGATGCCCCATGCGCATCAGTTCGATAAAACGCAGCTCGTAGCCGCGTTCAAGGCAGTACTCCAGCAGCGGCATGACCTGATCCAGGTTCTGCCCGCGCAACGGCACCATATTGACCTTGATCTTGATTCCCGCTTCACGGGCCTGCTGCATGCCGTCGAGCACGGTCGGCAGGTCGCCGCCCCGGGCAATGCGGCGAAAGGCTTCAGGATCAAGGGTGTCGAGGGAAACATTGAGCCGGCGGATGCCCGCGTCCAGCAACAAAGGCAGCTTGCGCGCAAGCAACTGGCCGTTAGTGGTCAGGCTGATATCACTCAACCCCAACTGCCCGACTTCACGCATAAAGGTTTCAAGCTTTGGGCTGACCAGCGGCTCGCCACCGGTAATGCGCAAGCGCTCGATGCCCGCTGCTTCAATCAGATAGGCCACCCCGCGCACCATGGCCTCGGCCGATAGCTCATCCTGCGCCGCGACCAGTCGCTTGCCGTTGGGCACGCAGTAGGTACAGGCGTAGTTGCAAGCTGAAGTCAGACTGATACGCAAATTGCGAAAACGTCTGCCCTGGCGATCGACAATCATGGATGACTCCGGCACGGGGAAATGGGTCGCCGCAAAACCTGACTCATAAATCAGGTTTTAGCAAGGCCCTAGGGTCTGTTGGCGTTTGGTTGTGGCCGCGCCGATAGTCCATGGGGTGCAGGGCAAGACGCGAGCAGCGTTTTTGGGTTGTTCCAAATAAGCTGCGAGCAACGCCGCCCTGGGCCACATGGGCTATCGGCCCTTCGGGTCGCGTGTCAAATTTCGCCAGGCTGCGTTGCAGGGCTTAAGAAGGGAACAACCATTCCCTTCGCCCTGCGCCTTGCCTGGCAAAATTTGACCCAGCGACGCGGCTCACAATCAAACGTCAACAGACCCTTGCCTGAGTATAAGCTTCAAGGCCATCTGCCATGAAGCAAATGCTGGCGGTGCTTACTCCGCTGGCGGGGTGTCGGTGTCACGTTTGCGCTTGTTGCCCATACGTACCCCGATGTCCATCAGGAACTGAAAGAAACCTTCCTGATCTTCCAGCACATTGCTCCAGAACGGCGAGTGGTACAACGCCACGGCGCCGTGCACCAGGGCCCAGGCCGCGCAGTAATGGAAGTAAGGCGGTACGTCTTCAAGCTTGCCTTCGCTGATCCGGCCCTTGATCAGCAGGGTCAGACGCTCAAAGTTGGAAGCACGGATCTTGTGCAACTCCTCAACCAGCTCGGGCACCTGATTGCCTTTGACGACCTTTTCTTCAAGGCGGTCAAACAGCCGGTAACGCTGAGGGTCACGCATGCGGAATTCAAAGTAGGCCCGCGACAGAGCCTCCTTGTCTTTATCCACGTCAGCGGAATGCAGCAGCTCATTCAAGTCGCGCTCGTAGTCGAGCATCAGGCGCAGGTAGATCTCGGCCTTGGACTTGAAGTGCTTGTAGATCGTGCCTTTGCCGATACCCACGGCATCAGCAATCATCTCGACGGTGACACTGTCTTCACCCAGTTCGAGGAACAGCTTGAGCGCGGTATCGAGAATTTCTTGCTCGCGGCGACGAAACTCACGGACCTTACGGGGTTCTTTGTGCATAAGAAAAGGTCTGTTGGGGTCAAAATAGAAGCGGAGTATTATGCATTAGTCACGCTAAATTGCACGGATCATCCTGCATATCGATGGCTGCAAACGATTTCCTTGCAATTCAATGAGTACTCAAGCGAAGCACGGGTATTCCAAATCTGTTTAAAAAACGATCAATCCCGGCTGGACGTTGGATAAAGCTGACCAATACTTAATATGTCGGCGTGACATCCCCCCCAAAGTGTTTCGCCGATATAGGCAGCAACGGAATGTGTGCCTTTGTTTTACTCCTAATGGTCTTAACCCGGATTCCCCAGAGCCCGGGTTTTTTTTGCCTGCTGTTTACCTTAAAAACGGTGGGAGCGGGCTTGCTCGCGATTGCATCACTGCGGTCTTTCTGACAGACCGTGTTGCCTGCATCGCGAGCAAGCCCGCTCCCACGTCAGATTGACTGCGCAACCCGAGCCAGCGGGAATAGCCGCTGGAAGTTTTCAGTCGTTTGCTCGGCAAAACGCTCGTAGGACTCACCGCGCAACATGGCCAGAAACTCTGCCACTTCACGTACGTACTGCGGCAGGTTCGGTTTGCCACGATAGGGGATCGGTGCGAGGTAAGGCGAATCGGTCTCGACCAGCAGGCGATCTGCTGGCACCTGACGGGCAACATCGCGCAAAGCGTCGGCATTGCGGAAGGTTACGATCCCCGACAAGGAAATGTAGTACCCCATGTCCAGCGCAGCCTTGGCCATGTCCCAGTCTTCGGTGAAGCAGTGCAACACACCGGCCTGGGGCAACGCCGCCTCACGCAGCAGGGCCAGGGTATCGGCGCGGGCGCCGCGGGTGTGGATCACCACAGGCTTGCCGGTCTGCCGGGCCGCGTCCAAATGTACGCGGAACGACAGTTGCTGCAACTCGGCGGCTTCGGGCTCGTAGTGGTAATCCAGGCCTGTTTCGCCAATGGCCACCACCCGCGGGTGGTTCAACTCGCCCAGCAGCCAGTCCAGCGCTGGCGCGGCTCCCGGCTGAACATCCAGCGGGTGGACGCCCACCGAGCAATCCACATCGGCATAACGGTCCGTCAGGGCTTTGACATCAGCCGCGTTGTCGGCACTCACGCCGATACACAGAAAATGCCCGACACCGCGCTGACGCGCAGCCTCGAGGGCCGCATCCAGCGAGCCGTCATGGGCACTCAGATCAAGACGATCGAGGTGGCAATGGGAGTCAACGAGCATACAAAAATTACCTGTTTTTCAATTCGATCAAATCAGCGCTGGCCGGGCAGGCCTGCCCATTGCACCAGTAACGCCTCAAGCAACAACACCCGGTTGAGGTTGGCCTTGCCCAGTACTTTCTGGCGCTGGGCGAGAATCCAGTCCTGAATATTCAGGACCTTGTCCTGCGGGGTTTTCTGCGCCAGGTATTGCAGCACTTTACGCATGTCTTCCAGCCCAAGGCCGGCTTCGTCCTCGGTCAGCTGATAACGCAGGATCAGGCTCGACCAGTCGCAAAACCAGTCGAACAAGAGCAGCAGCGCAATTGCATTCCAGCTTTCAGCCAGTTGCGTGGCTGACAATTCGCGTTTGAGCAGCTTCTTGACCCCGTCCACGACGGCCGCCCGCTGCTCGCGAACACCCTGGGCCTGCAATTTGACAGCCGCCAGTGGCGAACCGGCGGCAAGGGTCAACAACTCGGCCCGCTCGGAATCGCTGGTATCAGGCAGAGCGCCGGCCAGCCATTCGAGACTCAAGGCCTCGCTCGGCAAAGGGCAGGCCTGCTGCACGCAACGGCTGCGAATGGTCGGCAGCAGCCGGCTGGACTGATGGCTGACCAACAGCAAGACAGTGTTGCCCGAGGGTTCTTCAAGGCTTTTGAGCAAGGCGTTGGCGGCGTTGATGTTCATCGACTCCACCGGCTCGACCAGCACCACCTTGCGCCCGCCCAATTGGGCGGTCTGCACCACAAAGCTGACCAGGTCGCGCACCTGATCGACCTTGATCGCCTTGTCAGCCTCTTCAGGCTCAAGGATGTAGTTGTCGGGATGGCTCCCGGCAGCCAGCAACGAGCAGGACTTGCACGCGCCGCAGGCTTCAAGCCCGACCGGCTGCTTGCACAGCAGGCTGGCCATCAGTCGCTCGGCCAGCGCCCGCTTGCCGATACCCGCCGGCCCGTGCAGCAAATAGGCGTGGGCATGTTGCGCACGCCCGGCCATCTGCTGCCACAGGCTGTCTTGCCACGGATAGGCCTCAGCCACGGTGTAGCCCCAACATTTGCGGTAACAATACGTCCAGCTGGCCCTGCACCTGCTCCAGGGTTTGCGCGGCATCGATCAGGCGGTAACGCCCGGGTTCGGCGGCGGCACGGGCGAGGTAGGTACTACGCACGGCATCGAAGAACGTGCGCCCTTCCTGCTCAAAACGGTCCAGACGACCGCGGGCACTGGCCCGGGCCATGCCGACTTCAATCGGCAGATCAAACACCAGGGTCAGATCCGGACGCAGCGCGCCTTGAACAAAGGTTTCGAGGGTCGCGATGCGTTCGTGCGGCACTCCACGGCCACCGCCCTGGTAGGCGTAGGACGCATCGGTAAAACGATCACACAACACCACCGCACCACGGGCCAAGGCCGGGCGAATGACTTCGGCCAGATGCTGGGCGCGGGCGGCGAACACCAGCAGCAGCTCGGTGTCGGCACACATGGCGTCATCGCTGGGCGTCAGCAACAGCTCGCGGATACGCTCTGCCAACGGTGTACCGCCGGGTTCGCGGGTCAGCACCACGTCGATACCTTCGGCGCGCAAACGCTCTGCCAGGTACTCACGGTTGGTGCTTTTGCCCGCGCCTTCGGGGCCTTCCAGGGTAATAAACAAGCCAGTCACAGGCAGCAATCCTTAATCAGTGTCTTTCGGGCCTTGCGGTCCGACCGGGGTACTCGCCGGCTCGGTAGCAGGGGTCGGCGCAGGGCTCGAGCGGTAATCTGCCCGGCGCTTGATCTGGAACTCGCGCACGGCGCTGTTGTGAGCATCCAGGTCATCGGAAAACGTGTGGCTGCCATCGCCCTTGGCCACAAAATACAGGCTGGAGCCGCTGACCGGGTGCAAGGCAGCGTGAATCGCTTCACGCCCGACCATGGCAATCGGCGTCGGCGGCAAGCCGGGGATGGTGTAGGTGTTGTACGGCGTAGGCTCACGCAAATGGGCCCGGGTCAGCTTGCCGTTGTAACGTTCGCCCAGACCATAGATCACCGTAGGATCAGTTTGCAGCGGCATGCCGATATTCATGCGACGCACAAAAACCCCGGCAATCTGCCCACGTTCCTGGGGCACACCGGTTTCTTTTTCGACCAGCGAGGCCATGATCAGAGCCTGATATGGCCCGGTGTACGGCAAATCAGGCGCACGCTGCTCCCACTCTTGGGCCAGAACCTTCTCCAGCCGGTTGTAGGCTTTTTCGAGCAGTTGGGCATCTGTCATGCCCCGCACAAAGCGATAGGTGTCAGGAAAGAATCGGCCTTCGGGGAATACACCCGGATGACCGAGTTTTTCCATGACCTCGCTGTCGCTCAGGCCGTCGAGGGTCTGTTCGATTTTTTCATGTTTGGCCAGGGCACTGCGTACCTGGCGAAAGTTCCAGCCTTCGACCAGGGTCAGGCTGTATTGCACCACTTCGCCACGTTGCCACAGGCCAATCAGGTCCTGGGCGGTCATGCCTGGGGTCATGCGGTATTCACCGCTGTGCAGGGGCTGGCCCTCAAGATTGAAGCGCCAGTACAAACGCAACCAGAACGCATCGTTCAGGATGTCGTCGGCTTCGAGACGGTTGAACGTGCCGGTCGGCGTGGCGCCAGCCGGTACGTCGAGCAATTGCTCTTGCGTCAGGTTGAGGGGTTGTTCCAGCGCGGAGTTGAGCTTCCAGGCACTGGCGCCCAGCAGCAAGCCCGCCAGCACCAGACCTGTCTCCAGCAGCACCAAGAATTTACGTTTCACGAATCAAACATCCAATAGGGTGCGAGCAATGCCTTGCAGTTTACGGGTGAGTGGCCCCACCGGCCAGCTCAGGTCTGCAAATGCGCGTACGGGCCAAACGCCATACACGCTGTTGCAGAGGAAGAGTTCATCGGCCTGCAGCAGCTGCGCAAGGCTGATGTCTGTGACTTGACAAGGGATGGCCAGGCGCACGGCCTCAGCCAGCAGTGCAGCCCGCATCACGCCGGCCACGCCGCAACGGTGCAGGTCGGCAGTCATCAAGACGCCGTCTCGCACCATAAACAGATTGCTGAATACCCCTTCAATCACACGGCCCGAGGTGTCGCGCATCAAGCCCTCGGCGTAGGCCGGGTCTTGCCATTCGGAGCGCGCAATCACCTGTTCGAGTCGATTGAGGTGTTTGAGCCCCGCCAACAGCGGTTGCTCGGCTAAACGGGTGGCACAGTCAAACAGTGCAATACCTTGCTGCGCGTAGGCATCAGGGTAAGCCGCCGCCGGACTGGCTTGCAGGATTCTTCGAGGCTTGGCCTCGGGGGACGCGCCATAACCACGCAGGCTATCGCCACGGGTCAGGATGAGCTTGAGCACGCCCTCGCCCATCGCTTGCGCATAAGCCAGCAACTCGCTGCGAATCAAGGACTGATCCGCAGCAATCACCAGCCTGGAACACCCCTGCGCCAGACGCTGCAGATGCAGCTCCAGCAGCAAGGGTTGCCCGGCCTTGACAGCGATGGTCTCAAACAGACCATCGCCATAGGCCAGCCCACGGTCTTTAAGCGACGCCAGAGCGTTCGCCGGTTGACCGTCGACCCAGCTTTGCATCACTCGGCGTACCGGCGGAAAACCAGCGAGCCGTTGGTACCGCCAAACCCGAAGGAGTTGGACAACACTACATCGATCGGCATCTCCCGCGCGGTGTGCGGCACGAAGTCCAGGTCGCAGCCCTCATCGGGCTCATCGAGGTTGATGGTCGGCGGCGCAATCTGGCTGTTGATCGCCAGCACGCTGAAGATCGCCTCAACTGCGCCCGCCGCGCCCAACAGGTGACCGGTCATGGACTTGGTCGAGCTCACGGCCAGGTTGTAGGCGTGGTCGCCAAACACCGACTTGATCGCCGAGACTTCTGCCAGGTCACCGGCAGGTGTCGAGGTACCGTGGGCATTGATGTACTGCACTTGATCAGGGCTGATCTGCGCATCACGCAAGGCATTGGTGATGCAGCGTGCAGCACCCGCCCCGTCAGCCGGAGGCGAGGTCATGTGGTACGCGTCACCGCTCATCCCGAAGCCGATCAGCTCGGCGTAGATGGTCGCGCCACGCGCCTTGGCATGCTCAAGCTCTTCGAGCACCAGCGCACCGGCACCGTCAGACAGAACGAAGCCATCACGGCCTTTGTCCCACGGACGGCTGGCACGGGTCGGGTCGTCGTTACGGGTCGACAATGCACGCGAGGCACCAAAGCCGCCCATGCCCAGACCGCAGGCAGCCATTTCGGCACCGCCGGCAATCATTACATCGGCTTCGCCGTAGGCAATGTTGCGTGCCGCCATGCCGATGCAGTGCGTACCGGTGGTACAGGCTGTCGCAATGGCGTAGTTAGGCCCCTGTGTACCCAAATGGATGGACAGAAAACCGGAAATCATATTGATGATCGAGCCTGGCACGAAGAACGGGGAAATCCGTCGCGGGCCTTGCTCATGCAGGGTACGGCTGGTTTCTTCGATATTGGTCAAACCGCCAATACCCGACCCCATTGCCACACCGATGCGCTCACGATTGGCGTCCGTGACTTCCAGGCCGGAATTGCGCACAGCCTGAAACCCGGCTGCCAGACCGTATTGAATAAACAGGTCAAGTTTTCGGGATTCTTTGATGGAGAGGTAATCCTCAACATTAAAGCCCTGTACCGAGCCGCCAAAACGGGTGGAATAGGCAGAAAGATCCGTGTGTTCGATCAGACCAATGCCACTTCGGCCTGCCAGAATGCCTTGCCAGGTGCTAGGTACATCCGCACCCAGTGGCGACAACATCCCCATACCGGTGACTACGACGCGTCTACGCGACACAGCACTCTCCTTTTTCTATTGACGACACTTTGCATCACACCTAAAGAAAAAACCGCACGCCAGAGCGGCAGTGCGGTTTTTCCATGACAGCAAGCAACGATTACAAACTATTACGCCTGGTGGCTAGTAACGTAATCGATAGCTGCTTGTACAGTAGTGATCTTTTCAGCTTCTTCGTCAGGAATTTCAGTCTCGAATTCCTCTTCCAGAGCCATCACAAGCTCAACGGTGTCAAGGGAGTCGGCACCCAGGTCTTCAACGAAGGAAGCGGCATTGGTCACTTCTTCTTCTTTAACGCCCAGTTGCTCGGCTACGATTTTCTTGACGCGTTCTTCGATGGTGCTCATACCTTGTTTTCACTCCTAATGGACAAATTCAGGCAGCTGGCCAGTGGGCAAGTGTATCGAAAGGCTTTTCGGTTTTTCAACTGAAAGCTTTGCACTCACCTCACAACAACCAGCTGCCTATA
Source organism: Pseudomonas sp. B424 (assembly GCF_055408345.1). NCBI lineage: Bacteria > Pseudomonadati > Pseudomonadota > Gammaproteobacteria > Pseudomonadales > Pseudomonadaceae > Pseudomonas > Pseudomonas sp. B424. The sequence goes on from NZ_JBUZTL010000027.1 coordinate 25,469, forward strand.
AAAAGATTGCAGCTTTATAACGGATTTTAGACAGCTCGTATGACATTTTTTTGAAGCAATCCGTCACATTTAACTCATGTACATCCCGCCGTTGACCGGAATTGTAGCTCCAGTCACGTAAGCTGCACCGTCCGAAGCCAGGAAAGAGACCACACTGGCGATCTCTTGTGCCTGGCCCAGGCGGCCCAGCGGAATCTGTGCCTGCAAAGCTTCACGCTGTGCTTCCGGTAGCTCGCGGGTCATATCAGTATCGATAAACCCTGGTGCTACCGAGTTGACGGTGATCGAGCGCGAGCCCACTTCACGCGCCAGCGCACGGCTGAAACCTTCGAGGCCGGCCTTGGCAGCGGCATAGTTTACTTGGCCTGCGTTGCCCATGGCACCCACAACAGAGCCAATACTGATAATTCGTCCCCAACGGGCCTTGGTCATGCCGCGCAAAACACCCTTGGACAGGCGAAACAGACTGTTCAGGTTGGTATCGATAACGTCATGCCACTCGCCATCTTTCATGCGCATCATCAGGTTATCGCGGGTGATACCGGCATTATTGACCAGGATCGCCGGCGCGCCGAACTGTTCCTGAATGCTGGCCAACACCGCCGCGACTGATTCGTCGCTGGTGACATTGAGTTCCATGCCGGTACCCTGAATACCGTTTTCCTTCAGCGTGGCAGCAATGCGCTCAGCACCGGAAGCAGAAGTCGCAGTGCCGATGACAACGGCGCCCTGACGACCCAATTCCAGCGCGATAGCCTGGCCAATGCCACGGCTTGCGCCTGTTACCAGTGCAACTTTACCTTGCAAGCTCATGCAGGCTTCTCCTAATTCAGACCAGTGCCGCGCGTGCGGCAGCGAAGGCATCCGGGGTATTCAAGTTGTGGGTCGTTACGCCTTCGGCGCAACGCTTGCTGATGCCGACCAGGACCTTGCCCGGACCGCACTCAACCAATTCAACCGGGCCGTTGGCCGCCAGGCATTGAACCGACTCAACCCAGCGCACAGGCTTGTACAGCTGCTCAAGCAAGTCGCGCTTGAGAGTGTCCAGATCGGCTGCAACACCGGCGCTGACGTTTTGTACCAGCGGGATCGATGGCATTTTCCAGTCGATAGCCTCGATGGACTCGGCAAAACGCTCAGCCGCCGGGCGCATCAGCTCACAGTGCGACGGTACGCTGACCGGCAGCGGCAAGGCACGCTTGGCACCTGCTGCCTTGCACAGTTCCATGGCACGCTCGACAGCTGCCTTGGCGCCTGCAATCACGACCTGGCCTGGCGAGTTGAAGTTCACCGCGCTGACCACTTCACCCTGCGCCGCTTCGGCACAGGCCTGCAGGACAACAGCATCGTCCAGGCCCAGGATCGCCGCCATGGCGCCCTGCCCTGCCGGCACTGCTTCTTGCATCAGTTGGCCGCGGCGCTCTACCAGCTTGACCGCTTCGGCCAGCGTCAGGCACTCGGCAGCCACCAGCGCGCTGTACTCGCCCAGGCTGTGGCCTGCAACGAAGTCCGGGCGCTTGCCGCCTTCGGCCAGCCACAGACGCCACAAGGCGATCGAAGCCGTCAGAATGGCAGGCTGGGTAATATCTGTGCTGTTCAGTTTTTCTGCCGGACCCTCTTGGGTCACCGCCCACAGGTCGTAACCCAGGGCATCGGAAGCTTCCTTGAACGTATCAATGACCAGCGGATGAGCCGCGCCCAGCTCGGCCAACATGCCGAGGGACTGCGAACCCTGCCCTGGAAAGACGAATGCGAGGGATGTAGACATATAACAAGCCCCTAATGATCTTGTCGTCGGAGAATTGACGCCCTGCCGTAGCGGGCGCAAGAAACTGACAGTTGGATGGCTGATTGGACCGAGCGGTCACATTTAAGCACTCGCGCGGCAAAACGCCTACGGCAACAACCCTTCAAGGCGTCCATACAAACGCTTTGGCAGGTCTTCATGGATTTCAATCAATGCGCGCTCTATCGCACTCTGAAAGCCCTGAGCACCTGCCGAACCGTGACTTTTCACAACAATGCCCTGCAACCCGAGAAAACTCGCGCCATTATGCCGCGCAGGCGCCAGATCGGACTGCAAACGCCGCATCAACGGCAACGCCAGCACGCCCACGCACCGACTGAACAGCGTGCGCCGGAAGACCGCCTCAAGCCGGCTCGAAATCATCGTCGCCAGGCCTTCGCTGGATTTGAGCATGATATTGCCTACAAATCCGTCGCACACCACCACATCAGCTTCGCCACGGTACACACCATCACCTTCGACAAATCCGATGTAATTCAACCCCGTCGCTGCCTGCAACAAGGCAGCAGCTTCCTTGACCTGCTGGTTGCCCTTGACGTCCTCGGTGCCGATATTGAGCAAGGCAACCCGCGGACGAGACACACCCAGCGCCTGCGCCGCCACAGACCCCATCACCGCAAACTGGAACAACTGCTGAGCAGTGCAATCGACATTGGCCCCCAGATCCAGCAACTGACAGTAGCCGGTCTGGGTCGGAACCGCCGCCACCATCGCCGGGCGGTCAATCCCCGGCAAGGTCTTGAGCACATGCCGCGACAGCGCCATCAGAGCACCGGTATTGCCAGAACTCACACACGCCTGCACCTTGCCATCACGCAACAACTCCAGCGCAACACGCATGGACGAGTCAGGCTTGCCGCGCAAGGCGTGCGAAGGCCGCTCGTGCATGGCGATGACTTCTGATGCGGGAGTAATGGTCAGGCGCGCGCGATCCACAGCCGAATGGCCAGCGATCAGTTCTTCAAGTATGGAGGGTTGACCGACGAGGGTCAGATACAGCGAGGGGGTAGCAGACAGGCAAGCAATAGAGGCCTGAACAATGCTGCGGGGACCGAAGTCCCCGCCCATTGCGTCGATCGCGATGACCTGAGCGGACAAGTGATTACTCGTCAGCGCCCTTGTCGATCACTTTACGACCACGGTATACGCCTTCTGGCGATACGTGGTGACGCAGGTGAATTTCACCGGTGGTTTTTTCTACAGACAAAGTGCTAGCCGAAAGAGCATCGTGCGAACGACGCATGTCACGGGCAGAGCGGGATTTTTTGTTCTGCTGAACAGCCATAATTAATTAACTCCTAAACGTTTGGGTCACGCTTTAACTGCGCCAATACACTGAACGGGTTGGACCGCGTTACCTCGTCCTCGCCTGGATCGGGCTCATCGAGACCCGCCGGCTGCTGGCATTCTTCCGGATGATGAGCAGGCACAATGGGCAAGGCAAGCAAAAGCTCTTCCTCGATCAGTGCCAGCAGATCCAAAGGATCTTCGCCCAGTTCCAGCACGTCATAACCTTGCGGTAACGACTGGGTATTTGCACCCTCCTTCACCACAGCATAACTGCACTCGCTGTGGATCGGCAGGGTGACCAGCTCAAGACAGCGCTGGCAAACCATTTTGACTTCGGCGTCGATAGAGCTGTGGATGACCACAGATCTACGTTCATCTCGTTCAAAAATAAACTTCGCCTGGACCACACCGACAGTGTCGGAAAGCGGGTCGCAGAGTCTCTCCAAATCAGCCAGCAGCACTTCACCTTGAAGGGTAGTGCCACGATCAGCTAATTTGCGCGGGTCAACGTGAGGTGGAATCGGGTCATTCAACATAGGCGCAGCATTCTAGGGACGACCCCCTCACCTGTCAAAGGAAATTGTGCCTGTGCGACATCCCGTACGCCCGTTAGAATCTGCAACCGCCCACAGGAGTTGCGCATGCTGCCTTTATTACTCGCTTCAAGCTCGGTTTATCGCCGCGATTTACTGGCTCGCCTGCGCCTGCCTTTCAGCTGCAGTTCACCCGACATCGACGAAAGCCGCCGCCCTGGCGAGACTGCTGTCGAACTGGTCAAGCGCCTGTCCCTGGAGAAAGCCCGGGCACTGGCCGCCAGCCACCCAAACCACCTGATCATTGGCTCGGACCAGGTCGCAGTCCTCGACGGACAGATCATCGGCAAGCCCCACACCTACGACAAGGCGCACCAGCAACTGACCCGCGCAAGCGGAGCCAGCGTCAGCTTCCTGACCGGCCTGACCCTGCTCAACAGCCAGACCGGGCACCAGCAGACCGACTGCATCCCCTTCACCGTGCACATGCGCACACTGAGCCCAGAGCAGATCCGGCGCTACCTGCTCGCAGAGGAGCCCTACGACTGCGCTGGCAGCTTCAAGGCCGAAGGCCTGGGCGTGAGCTTGTTTCAACGCACCGAAGGCGATGACGCCACCAGCCTGGTCGGCCTGCCACTGATTCGCCTGGTGGACATGCTGCTCACCGAAGGCGTCGACACCCCCTGAGCGAAATCTGCGTTAAACGCACATAAAAAAACCGGCCCTTCACGGGCCGGTTTTTTTTCAAGCACTCGTCAATCAGCGCAGGGTAGGCCCTTGAAAGCCCATCCACATCGCCAATTGCTCAGCCACACTCGCACCGAGTTTTTTCGAGAAGCGATCAAACGCCGATTCCTGGACCGTAAAGTCCACCAGCTCTTTTGCGCCGACCACATCACGGGCAACCGAACTGGCATTGCCCAGCCCGTCGATCAAACCCAGCGGCAGCGCTTGCTGACCCGTCCAGACCAGCCCCGAGAACAACTCCGGGTGCTCCTTGTCCTTCAGGCGATCGCCACGCCCCTGCTTGACGCTGGCAATGAACTGCTCGTGCGTCACATTCAGGACGCCTTGCCAGAACTTGGTTTCGTCCGGCTTTTCAGGCTCAAACGGATCCAGAAATGCCTTGTGCTCGCCCGACGTGTAAGCGCGACGCTGAATGCCCAGCTTGTCCATTGCACCGACAAAACCGAAGCCTGCCGCCGTCACGCCAATCGAACCCACCAGACTGGCTTTGTCCGCGTAGATCTCATCTGCGGCACTGGCAATGTAATAAGCGCCGGAAGCCCCCAGATCGGAGATCACCGCATACACCTTGGTATCGGGGTGCAGACCGCGCAAACGACGGATTTCATCATAGACATAACCCGACTGCACCGGACTGCCGCCCGGGCTGTTGATGCGCAGCACCACACCCTTGACCCGCGGATCTTCGAACGCAGCCTGCAGACTGGTGACCAGGTTATCGGCACTGGCCGGCTCCTTGTCGGCAATCGGACCACGCACATCAATCAGCGCGGTATAGCTGGAGCCACTGATCGCACTCCGCTCCACACTCAGCAGCGGCGTAAACAGCATCAACACCCCGATCAGATAGCAGAACGTAAGCACCTTGAAGAAGATGCCCCAGCGACGCGCACGGCGCTGCTCCTGAATACCCGCCAACAAGGTCTTTTCCAGCAACTTCCAGCTCTTGTCATCACCGACAGCCGACTCAGCCTCAGAAGGCGCCTTCCATTGATCAACCATGCACTACCCCAGCAAAGACTTTAATAAACCTGACGTTCCAGCCAAGCGCGCAATTCGGGAAAACTGCCAATCGCCAGCCTGGGCTCAAACGTGAGCAAGCGCTCCATCGACTGAGCACCATAGCCTACCGCAACAGAATCGATACCCGCATTGCGCGCCATCAGCAAATCAAACGAAGCATCACCCACCATCAATGCCTGGTCCGGGCGCACATCGCAATGGGCCAGAATCTGGTTCAGCATCAAGGGATCCGGCTTGCTCGCCGTCTCATCCGCCGCACGGGTGATGTCGAAAAAATCTTCCCAACCGTGAGCCCCGAGCACACGATCAAGCCCCCGACGCGCCTTGCCTGTTGCAACCGCCAGGCGATAACCCTGCTCACGAAAGGCTTCAAGCGACTCCTTGACCCCGGCAAACAACGGGGAAGGCTCAGCATCCATGGCGATGTACACATCGGCATAGTGCTGACGAAAGGCAATGACCTGCTCAGCGGTCATGTCGGGATAAAGCGTCAGGATCGCCTCGGGCAATCCCAGCCCGATAATCCCCTTGACCGCAGGCGCATCGCGCTCAGGCCGACCCGAACGCTGCGCAGCAACCTGCATTGCGGTGACAATACGACCGATGGAGTCAGCCAGCGTGCCATCCCAGTCAAAGATCAGCAGCTTGTACTCAGTAGGGGACACTCAGTCGCTCCACGGTCTTGGCCCACATTTCGTCAACAGGGGCCTGGAATTTCATTTCACTGCCATCGGGCATCGGCACCGTCAGCATGTAGGCATGCAGGAACAGCCGTTTGCCGCCCAGGTCACGGATTTCCTTGGAGAACCCTTCATCGCCGTATTTGGTATCACCGGCAATGCAGTGCCCGGCATGCAAGGTGTGCACGCGGATCTGGTGAGTACGGCCAGTGATCGGCCTGGCTTCAACCATGGTTGCAAAATCACCGAAGCGGCGCAGCACCTTGAACACGGTGACCGACTCTTTGCCCTCTTCGTTGACTTCAACCATGCGCTCGCCGGAACGCAGATTGCTCTTCATCAACGGCGCACGTACCTGCTTGATCGAAGCTGCCCAGTTGCCACGAACCAGCGCCATGTAGCGCTTGTCGATACCGTCGCCGCGCAGCGCTTCATGCAAGTGGCGCAACATGCTGCGCTTTTTGGCAATCATCAACAGCCCGGACGTATCGCGGTCCAGGCGATGCACCAGTTCCAGCTCCTTGGCGTCGGGACGCATCTGACGAAAGGCTTCAATCACGCCGAACGTCAGGCCGCTGCCGCCATGCACGGCAATACCCGCGGGCTTGTTCAATACAATCAGCGCCTTGTCTTCATAGACAATGGCCGCCTCAAGACGCAGCAGCAAACCTTGCGCCACAGGCACCGGCTCGTCGCGCTCGGGCACACGAACCGGCGGTACGCGCACAATATCGCCCGCCTGCAGCTTGTACTCGGGTTTGATCCGCCCCTTGTTCACACGCACTTCGCCTTTACGCAAAATGCGGTAAATCAAGGTCTTGGGAACACCCTTGAGCCGTGCAAGTAGAAAGTTGTCGATGCGTTGGCCGGCATATTCCGGCGAGACCTCAAGCAGCTGGACGCTGGGGGTCGGGGGGGTAGTCGTCGTCATGCCGCGGATGATAACAATTTTTTATGGAATTGAAGCACTTAATCATTGCTGCTATAGTCGCGAACGCCGCCAAAAGCGGCCTGGACAGCGGATTAACGGTGTATCACCGGCCCTGACCAACGCTCTTAACAAGGACGCGAGGCCGTCCTACGGGGCTTTTGCTGCATACGCAATACCTGGAGTTGTAACGAGCGCAGGTGACATGAGGCCTGAAGCGAGCCTGGAAAGCAGAGTGAAAACTCGCCTTTTACGCCGATATTCACGGCCAGTTCACAAAGTGCAGTCAGCTACTGGCATTTCGAGCGAATGCTTCGGAAACATCGCCTTTATTAGCCATGATGCGTGAACTCCCCTTTTGGAGAACACGGTAAATGCCAACCCGCTGCGGATTCTGCGCGCGGCAGCACCCGAATTATCAAGGATAGGTGTAGGGTGGAGATGCACAACCGCCGGACTGTGTAGCACTAGGCTTTATCAAGACGCTTCATCTCGTCCACAGCCGCTGTTGATTCCTCCTCCTGACTGAGTGCTTACTTAAGTCACCACAGCAAGCAGGAAGCGTAAGTCGCGACTTCGCCCCCATTGGTCGAACCTCGCTGGACACTGGAGTGGCCAACTACTCCTGACGCACCTGACACCGACCATGAGAAGTCGTGTGTGCCGAACGCCGTTTCCGGTAGCCCGGAAACCGACGGTACAACATGAAAAGAATGCTGATTAACGCAACTCAACCTGAAGAGTTGCGCGTTGCACTGGTAGATGGCCAACGCCTCTATGACCTGGACATCGAGTCGGGTGCCCGCGAGCAGAAGAAAGCCAACATCTACAAAGGCCGTATTACTCGCATAGAACCAAGCCTTGAGGCTGCCTTTGTCGATTTCGGCTCTGAGCGCCACGGCTTCCTGCCCCTTAAGGAAATCTCCCGCGAGTACTTCAAAAAAGCCCCTGAAGGCCGCGTAAACATCAAGGACGTCCTGAGCGAAGGCCAGGAAGTCATCGTGCAGGTCGAGAAAGAAGAACGTGGCAACAAGGGCGCAGCCCTGACCACCTTCATCAGCCTCGCCGGCCGCTATCTCGTGCTGATGCCTAACAACCCGCGTGCTGGCGGTATCTCCCGTCGCATCGAAGGTGAAGAGCGCAACGAACTGCGCGAAGCGCTGAACGGCCTGATCGCCCCTGCCGACATGGGCTTGATCGTGCGCACTGCCGGCCTGGGCCGCAGCAGCGAAGAAATGCAGTGGGACCTCGACTACCTGCTGCAACTGTGGACCGCCATTAAAGAAGCCTCGCTGGATCGCTCCGCGCCATTCCTGATCTATCAGGAAAGCAACGTGATCATCCGCGCTATCCGCGATTACCTGCGCCAGGACATCGGCGAAGTGCTGATCGACAGCGTTGAAGCCCAGGACGAAGCCCTGACCTTCATCCGCCAGGTGATGCCGCAGTACGCCAGCAAAATCAAACTCTACGAAGACAGCGTTCCGCTGTTCAACCGTTTCCAGATCGAAAGCCAGATCGAGACCGCCTTCCAGCGCGTCGTTGAACTGCCTTCCGGCGGTTCCATCGTTATCGACCCGACCGAAGCCCTGGTGTCCATCGACATCAACTCGGCCCGCGCCACCAAAGGCAGCGATATCGAAGAAACCGCACTGCAAACCAACCTTGAAGCGGCTGAAGAAATCGCCCGTCAGTTGCGCCTGCGCGACATCGGCGGCCTGATCGTCATCGACTTCATCGACATGACCCCTGCCAAAAACCAGCGCGCCGTGGAAGAAAAAGTCCGCGAATGCCTGGAAGCAGACCGCGCCCGCGTTCAAGTGGGCCGTATCTCGCGCTTTGGCCTGCTGGAAATGTCCCGCCAACGCCTGCGTCCATCCCTGGGTGAAAGCAGCGGCATCGTTTGCCCACGCTGCAACGGCACCGGCATCATCCGTGATGTTGAGTCGCTGTCGCTGGCCATCCTGCGCCTGATCGAAGAAGAAGCCCTGAAAGACCGCACTGCCGAAGTGCGCGCTCAAGTGCCAATCCCGGTTGCCGCGTTCCTGCTGAACGAAAAACGCAACTCGATCACCAAGATCGAACTGCGCACCCGTGCCCGCATCGTCATCCTGCCGAACGATCACCTCGAAACGCCACACTTCGAAGTTCAGCGTCTGCGCGACGACAGCCCGGAAGCCCACACCAACCAGTCCAGCTATGAAATTGCTGCCGCTGCTGCTGAAGTGGAAGAAGTCCAGCCGGCTGCTGCCACCCGCACCCTGGTTCGCCAGGAAGCCGCGGTTAAAACAGCACCGCCACGCACTTCGGCACCGGTTCCAACCGAAGCCGCCGCTGCGCCAGTTGCACCGGCACCTGCTGCTGCCATCCCCGAGCCAAGCCTGTTCAAAGGCCTGGTCAAGTCGCTGGTCAGCCTGTTCGCCACCAAGGAAGAGCCGCCTGTAGCGCCAGCCGTAACTGAGAAACCAGTTGCCACCGAGCGCCCGGCACGTAACGAAGAGCGTCGCAACGGTCGCCAGCAAAGCCGTAACCGCAACGGTCGCCGTGACGAAGAACGCAAACCGCGCGAAGAGCGTGCACCACGTGAAGAACGTGCTGCTCGCGAACCACGTGAAGAGCGCTCGCCTCGCGAAGAAACACCGGTTGTGGCTCAAGCCCCTCGCGAAGAGCGCGCACCGCGTGCACCCCGTGAAGAGCGTGCACCCCGCGCACCACGCGAAGAGCGCAAACCTCGTGGCGAAGGCCGTGAAGAGCGCGTACGTGAACTGCGCGAGCCACTGGACGCAGCACCTGCCGTTGCTGCTGCCGCAGCCGTAACTGAAGAACGCGCACCGCGCCCGCCTCGTGAAGAACGCCAGCCTCGTGCACCTCGCGAAGAACGCGCTCCACGTGAAGAGCAGGTTGCAGCAGCTGCCGAAGACGAAGAAGTACTGTCCGGCGAAGAGCAGTCCCAGGACGAGAACCAGGACAACGCCGAAGGCGATCGTCCACGTCGCCGCTCCCGTGGCCAGCGTCGTCGCAGCAACCGTCGTGAACGTCAGCGTGACGCCAACGGCGACGTGATTGAAGGCTCGGATGAGAACAGCGAAGAAGGCATCGCCCAAAACGCTCCTGCAACCACCGCTGAAGTCGCTGTTGCTCAAGCCGTGACCGAAGTGGTTGCCAGCCAGATCATCAGCGCACCTGCTGAAGCCCAGGCTCACCAGCAAGCTGAACGCGCAACTGAAGCAACCCAGGAATCAGCCCCGGCCGAAACCGTAGTGGCTGTTGAAGCAGCGCAGGAAGTGACTGCTGCTGTCGAGGCACCTGTTACTCACGCACCAGTTGCTGAAACTCGCGCGGTAGAAACAGCTGCAGTAGAAGCTACCGTTGTTGAAGCGCCGGCCGTAGAAGCCGTAACGCCGGTCGAACTGGTCAAGGCACCTGAAGTTGAAGTGACACCGGTTCAGGAAGCACAGCCTGTAGCCGAACCTGCTCCAGTGGTAGAAGCACCTGTTGTTGCTCCGGAGCCTGTCATCGAAGCTGCGGCAGAAACCCGGACAGTCGAAACTGCAACTGTTGAAGCGACTATCGTTGAAACAGCAGCCGTCGAGACTCCGGCCTTCGAAAAACCCCGGGAAGCCCGTGTAGTACGCGAGCCAGTTGCAGAGCCGGCGCCTGTCGTCGCAGCAGAACCTGCCGCCCCTGAAGTGGTAGCCGTTGAAGCTGTGGTCGAGACCGTAGTCACTCAGCAGCCAGCTCCAGTTGAAGCGGTAGTGACGGCTGAAGTGGTAGAAGTCGTGGTTGCCGCTCCGGCTGCCGTCGCCCTGCCAAGCAATGGTCGTGCACCTAACGACCCGCGCGAAGTGCGTCGCCGCAAGCGTGAAGAGGCTGCTGCAGCCGCCGCTGCCGCTGCCGCTGCCGCTGCTCAGGCACCCGCCCAGGAAGAACACGAGTCCAAACCCCTCGCGTAATTCCACAGGCCATTAAAAAGCCCCGCCAGTTCTGAACTGGCGGGGCTTTTTTTATACGCGGGATTCAGACATCGATCAGAAGAACCAGAACGTGCGGCGACCTCTCTCCAGCTCACCGCGACACTGCCCCAGCTGCGCACCATAGGTCTTGGCCTGCTGCTCGACTTTGCGGGCCACCTGCATCAACCAGGGTTTGGCGCGGTAGGTATTGCGGCTGTAACCGCCCCTGCCCTCGTGATACGCCAGGTACTGGTTATATGTATCCCACTTGGAGATCCCCAACTGCTGCTGGGTTCCGGCGGCGTACCAGCCGATAAACATGATGGCATCATCAAAGTTGTCGCGAGAGCCTGAACTGCCCATGCTTCTTTCAAAGTCGCTCCATGCCGGCGGCTGAGCCTGCGCATAGCCGTAGGACGGACTGACCCTTCCCCACGGGATAACCCACAGAAGGTAGGCGCGGGGCGGAAGTGCGTCGGCGACAAAGCTGCTTTCCTGCTTCATGATTGCCATCGCAACATGAACAGGCGTACCCCAGCGACTCTGCATCGCTACCGAGTCCTTGTACCAGGCCGGGTATTGACGATAGATATTGCACAGATTGTTTTGATCTTTGGGCGGTGCGGTGACACAACCGGTTAACGTCACCAGTGCCAGCGCCAGCGCCCCTGCCGGTATTCGATTCATTAATATTCCAGACCGGGAAACAGGCACTCAAGCCACTAATACAGGTTAGGCTCCATCTCCAGCTGCACCGCGAAGCGCTGCTCGATGTCAGCCTGAATACGCTGCGCAAGGGCCAGCAACTGCAAGCCGGTAGCCGAACCATAGTTGACCAGTACCAGCGACTGCAGACGATGCACGCCGGCATCAGCCTCACGAAAACCCTTCCAGCCCGCAGCTTCGATCAGCCAGCCCGCCGCCAGCTTCACCCGCCCATCGGCTTGTGGATAGCCAATCATGCCGGGATGCGCCAGCTTCAGCTCAGCGGCCAGGGTGGCAGACACCACAGGGTTTTTGAAAAAACTGCCCGCATTGCCCAGCACTGCCGGGTCCGGGAGCTTCTCGCTGCGGATACTGCTGATTGCGCGACTCACATCGCTGGCCGTCGGCTGGTCGATGCCCTGCTCACTGAGGCGCTGACGCACAGGACCGTACTCCAGGTGCAGGCTTGCAGCACGGCTGAGGGCGAATCTCACCCGCAGAATCAGCCAGCGCCCTGCCTGCTGTTTGAACAGGCTGTCACGATAGCCAAAGTTGCACTCGGCCAAGGTGAAATCGCGCAGCTCGCCGGTTTGGCGATCCAGTGCGGTGAGCCCTGCAAACACGTCCTTGATCTCAACCCCGTAAGCGCCAATATTCTGCATCGGCGCAGCCCCCACGGTTCCGGGTATCAAGCTGAGGTTTTCAAGGCCTGACAGGCCTTGTTCAAGGGTCCACAGCACAAAGGAATGCCACACCTCGCCCGCTTCGGCCTCGACCACCACGCGCTCGCCGTCATCTTCCAGCAAGCGAATGCCACGACTGGCCATGCGCAGAACCAATGCCGTGACATTGCCGGTGAGCAACAGGTTGCTGCCGCCGCCAATGACCAGCAACGGCAGTTTGCGATCCGCTGCATACAGCAACGCCTCACGCACATCGGCATCGGTATGGGCTTGCGCAAACAGGCTCGCCGTCACATCAACGCCAAAGCTGTTGAAGGGCTTGAGTGATGCATTGACCTGAACGTTCAAACTCATGACTCCAGCAAACGCCGAACGCGTTCAAGGTCTTCAACGGTATCAACGCCGGCAGGCGGCGCTTCGAGCACATCGGCCACGTGAATCCGCACCCCATGCCAGAGGGCTCGCAGCTGCTCTAGGCGCTCGGTATTTTCCAGCCAGCAAGGGCCCCAGCTCACGAAGTCATGCAGGAAACCCGCACGATAGGCGTAAATGCCGATATGCCGGCGATAAGGCACGCCGGCCGGCAGTTGGGCCGGGTTCCGGGCAAACTCATCCCGGGCCCAAGGCAATGTGGCCCGGCTGAATGTCAGCGCCAGGCCATTGATGTCACTGACCACCTTGACCACATTGGGATTGAACAGCGTCTCGGCGTCTTCAATCGGCTCGGCCAGTGTGGCCATGCTCGCTTCGCTGTGGGCGGCCAGGTTGACGGCCACCTGATCGATCACCTGCGGCGGGATCATGGGCTCGTCACCCTGGACATTGACCACGATGGCATCGTTGGCCAGCCCCAGTTGCGTAGCCACTTCGGCCAGACGGTCGGTGCCCGACTCGTGATCGGCACGGGTCAGCAACACCTCGGCGCCGAACGCCTTGCAAGCCTCGACAATGCGCACATCGTCAGTGGCAACCACCACGCGCTGCGCGCTGCTTTTACAGGCTTGTTCCCAGACGTGCTGGACCATCGGCTTGCCGGCGATCATTTGCAGCGGCTTGCCGGGCAAACGGGTCGAGGCAAAGCGCGACGGGATAACGACTGTGAAAACCGGAATCATTTATCCAGACGCTCTTCTGCGGTAAGGGTGCGGGCTTCGGTTTCGAGCATTACCGGAATGCCATCACGAATCGGGTATGCCAGACCGGCGCCTTTGCTGATCAGCTCGGTTTTATCGGCGCTGAGCTTGAGCGGGCCTTTGCAAACAGGACAAGCAAGGATATCGAGCAGTTTGGTGTCCATAAGGGTTCCCCTGGATAAAGATGAGTTAGGGCAAAAGACGCAGTAGCTGTTGATCAAACCAAAAGGCGAAAGCCTCTGAGGGCACTGCGTCAACCGCCAGGTACCACCAGTCAGGTGACGCAAAGTCGCGGCACTTCACCGCGTCTTTTTCGGTCATGACCACGGGTAACGACGGCGTAAAATTCAAGATTTCGGCGCTGTAGGGCGCGTGATCGGCAAAAGCATGGGCAATTGGCCGCCAGTGTAGCGTTTCAAGTGTCGTGAAGAAACGTTGCGGATTACCGATCCCGGCCACCGCGTGCAGCGCTTGCCCGGCCGCAAAAAAGTCCAGTGCCTGACGCTCACCGGTGACCAGATTGATCAGCGCCGTGGGCTGCAACTCAAAGGCGAAACCGCCCTGGGGGTCGCGGGCAGCGCCGTTGTAAAGCACCGCATCGACACTCTGCAGGCGCTCGACCGGTTCGCGCAGCGGCCCGGCCGGCAGGCAGCGACCATTGCCCAGGCCTCTGGCATTGTCGATCAGCACCAGCTCCAGATCCCGGGCCAGACGGTAATGCTGCAAGCCATCGTCAGACAGGATCAGGTCCAGCGGTTCACTGGCCAGCAGGGCCTTGACCGCACGACTGCGATCCGGATCGATCATCAAGGGAACGCCGGTGCGCTGTACGATCAGCAAGGGTTCATCCCCCGCTTGCGTGGCACTTTGCTCGGCACTCACGCGCCACGGCAACTGAGGCGGGGTGGCGCCGTAGCCGCGACTGACCACACCAACCCGCAGACCTTTGCGCTGGCAATGCTCGATCAGCCAGAGGATCAGCGGGGTTTTTCCGGTACCACCGACCGTGATGTTACCCACCACCACCAACGGCACCGGGGGACGGTAAATATCGCCCTCCCCGGCCACGAACCGCGCCCGCTTGCGCGCCACTACCCGGCGGTAAAGGCACTCCAGCGGGCGCAGCAGGATCAGCAGCGGGTGCCCCGCATACCAGGCGCGCAATAAACGATCGGACATGGCCATCAGGGGGTCGCCTGCGCCTCAACAGTGGTCATGCGCAAATGGCTGAAGCCGAGCTTGCCGGCCGCGTCCATTGCGGTAATGACCGCCTGATGCTGGGTTTTGCCATCGGCGCTGATCGACAGCGGCAAGCTGGTATCGCCGCCTGATTCTTTCTGCAGGGCCTCCATCAGGCTCTGCAAGTCGTTCTTGGGCAGCAATTGGTTGTTCACCGAAAACACCCCGTCTGCGCTGATGGCGATGTCCAGCTCCTTGGCGCCCTGATCTTCGCTGGGCGAGCCGCTGACGGCTTCCGGCAAATCGACGCGCAGTTGGGTTTCGCGGGTAAAGGTGGTGGTCACGACAAAGAACAACAGCAGGATAAACACCACGTCAATCAATGACGCGAGGTTGATATCCACCGTTTCCCGTGGCTTGCGACGAAATTTCACGCTTTGCTCCCGACCATGTCGACTTCGCGGTCGCCTTGTACCACTTCGACCAGCTTGATCGCCTCTTGCTCCATGCCAACGACCAGTTCGTCAACACGACGCTGCAGGAAGCGATGGAAGAAGACGGCCGGGATACCCACCATCAGACCGGCGGCAGTAGTGATCAGCGCCTTGGAAATACCGCCCGCCAGCACCGCAGCATTGGTGGTCATGCCCGAGCCCATGAACGAACTGAAGATATCGATCATGCCCAGCACGGTACCCAGCAGGCCCAGCAGCGGCGCCATGGCGGCAATCGTACCCAGTGCATTGAGGTAACGCTCAAGCTCATGGATCACCCGGGCAGCGGCCTCTTCGATGCACTCTTTCATGATCTCGCGACCATGCCTGGAGTTGGCCAGGCCCGCCGCCAGGATTTCACCCAGCGGCGAGTCGGCGCGCAGCAGTTTGAGTTTTTCCTTGTCCATCTGCTTGTCTTTGATCCAGACCCAGACCTGGCCGAGCAGATGCTCCGGGGTCACGCGGCTGGCACGCAGGGTCCACAGGCGTTCGACAATAATGCCCAACGCGGCAACAGAGCTCAGAATGATCGGCAGCATCATCCAGCCGCCGGATTTGACCAGTTCCCACACAGTGACAATCCCCTCGAAAAAGTGCGCCACTCTACCATATGAATGAAGCGGACTCTGTGGGAGCTGCTCTGGTGGGCGCAGGCGGGCCATCGCGCTAAAGCCACACCCTTTTCAACCTGGCCGATCGCGCCAAAACCGTCGCTGATCGCGCTCGCCCTGAGCCTCGCCAAAAGCCCCCAGGCGAAACCTGACGGCCCCCTGCTCCGCGCTGTCGAGCACTTGCACACCCAGCGCTTCATACCGCGCCATGACCTGAGGGTGCGGATGCCCGAACGTATTGCCGCGACCACGGGACACCAATACCGCTGCCGGGGACAGCGCCTTGAGAAAAACCATGGATGACGAGGTCCGGCTGCCGTGATGCGGCGCCTGCAACCACTGCGTGGGGACGGCCAGCGGAGTCTTCAGCAAGGCCCGTTCCGCCTGCGCATCGATATCCCCGGTCAACAGCAACCGTTCATCACCGGCCTGCACCTGAAGCACACAGGACTTCTGGTTGTTATCACTGGCACCCGACCACCGCCAGAGTGTGAACGTCACCCCGTCCCACGCCCAACTCTCCCCGCTGACGCACGACTGAGCCTGCAACTGCTTCGGCAGGCCCGGGACGTCACCACCGACCACCCGCACCACGGGGATTGCCCGCTGCACGGCCAGCGCACCGCCCGCATGGTCCGAGTCGGCGTGGCTGAGCAGCATCATGTCCAACTCGCCAACTCCCAGGGCACGCAATGCAGGCACTACCACCCGCTCGCCCTGATCAAAGTCCCGAACCCTGGGCCCGGCGTCATACAGCAGGGTGTGATGCCGGGTGCGCACCACTGTCGCCAGGCCCTGCCCTACATCCAGTTGCAACACTTCGGCCTGACCGTGGGGGATTGGCTCACTCGGGGTAAAAAACGCCAATAACACCAAGGGCCAGCCTAACGGCCTGAGCACCACCCCGGCCGGGAGCAACAGGATCAAGGCCCCGGCGGTGCTCAAGGCCCAGACACTGAGCGGGACTGCGGCAGGTGACCAGGGCGCAACATAACCGGCCAACAGCCCAAGCCCCCGGACCAGCCAGTCCAACAACCCGCCCGAGAGCCACAGCATGTGCTCCCCCAGCCAGGGCACCGGCAGCAGCAAGGTGCCCAACAATGCCGTCGGCAAGACCAACAGACTGATCCAGGGCACGGCCACCAGATTGGCCAAGGGCCCGCTCACACTGATGGGCAAACCCAGTATCCACAGCACCGGGAACAGGCCCAGGGCAATCAGGCCCTGGGGCCGCAGCCACGCAGCCCGCCACCCCCAAGGCCCCAAACGGGCGCTGAAGGTCAATATCAGCACCGCCACGGCTGCAAAGGACAACCAGAAACCCGCCAGCAAACTCGCCAGCGGCTCAATGATCAGCACTGCGTTGAGTGCCAGAAAAAAGGGCAACCACACCCCCAGATGGCGGAACCGAAGACGCCATATCAGCACCAGCGCCAGCATCACGCACGCACGCTGTACCGGCACGGCAAAACCCGCGAGCACGCCGTACCCCGTTGCCCCCGCAAACGCCAGGCCGCAGGCCCAGGGCAGCCACGGCCAGCCGCGCGGCCACAGCCCATAACGCGCCAGCAAGGCAACCAGGCCGTAGATCAGCCCTGCACACAACCCGATATGCTGCCCCGAAATCACCAGCAAATGCACAGTCCCGGTGGCCTGTAGCAGCTTCCAGTCGTCGCGGCTCAAACCCGAGCCGTCGCCCATGATCAGCGCCGCCAACCAGGGCGCCCGACCGTTGGCATCGCGGCTTAACAGCCGTTGGCGCAGGCTGTCACGCCAGGCGTGATGGGCCGCAGACAGTAACTGGCCATCTTTGACCGTGCCCGTTGCGCCAATGCGTCGGGCCAGCAGCCAGGCCTGATAATCGAACCCCCGGGGGTTAAGCAGCCCCCATGGTTGCTTGAGCTTGACCGCCAGCCGCCAGCGCTCGCCGCTGTTGACGGGCGGCCCGCCGTACCAGCTCAGCCGCAGGGTTGCGGGTAATACGCCGTGGCGCGAACGGGCATCTTGCAGCTCAAAACGCACCGCGGCGTCAGCCTGTTGCGGCAGGCCGACGACCCGCCCTTCCACCCAAAGCGTGCGACCCTCGAGCGAATCCGCCAGACGGTCATCCAGCGCCCTTTGCCCCTGAACGCAGCCCCAGGTCAGCCCGAGTAGAAAGAACCCGACCACCCAGACGCGGAAAGCCAACAGTAACAGCGTCGCCATCAACATCAGCAGCAACCAGCCCACTGATGGCAACGCGGGTAAATACCGCAGGGCGATCAGACCCGACGCCAGCGCAAACATCCTTGTATACATACCTATACTCAACTTATCCCTTTGCCTCGGATTAGTTGGTATCTGGGTCCGGCGCTTAAGAAATTGTCACAAAGTCTAAATAGGTATCCTGTCGAATTTGGGCATACTGCCCCCTTGACCTAGGGAGAGGCCCATGCCACGGCGTTTGATCAAACGTTTCATGCCAGATCCGGCCCTGATCAGGGAACACAAGTCCTTACGATTTTTGGGCACCTTGCTGCATGACCCCAACCTCTGGCACCTCAATCGTCACTCCGTTGCCCGAGCGATGGCGGTGGGTATTTTTGCCGCCTTTATCCCCATGCCGTTTCAAATGCTGCTGGCGGCTTTCCTGGCGATAAACGTACGCAGCAACATGCCGATATCGGTGGGGCTGGTATGGCTGACCAATCCGATCACCATGCCGCCGGTGTTTTATTGCACCTACAAGCTGGGCGCCTGGCTGATGAATGTGCCGGCACGCACCCTGCCGGAGGCGCTGACCTGGGAATGGATCAGCGGCCAGCTTTCTACCGTGTGGCAACCATTCCTATTGGGCTCAGTCGTGTGCGGAGTGGTACTTGCAGCACTGGCCTACTGCCTGACCATGCTTTATTGGCGCTGGTGGGTCAGCCGTAAATGGAAGGGACGGAAAAACAAGCACCCATAGAAAAGGCCCCGAAAGGGGCCTTTTCATGTGTATTTAACGACAACTACTGACGCATACCACACCCGAGGATCAGCAGTTTCGCGCTGATGAATAATTCTGGGTAGCGCATCCAGACAGTTGAACCATCACTTCAGCCTCACCTTCATTGCCTCTGCCGTTCGCCGACTCAGCACCCTGAACAACTGAAAATTCCCTCCTGTTTTAGGAAGCGTCTTACATCAATCGGCTTGGCGCCCTGCTAGCTTGCACCGCAGTTTTCGAGCTCGCTCAGGCTCAGATATCGCAATACTCCTCATTATCGGCTTAAGGACAAGCGTATGTTCGCGTCGGCCAATGCTGCGCATTTCACGTTAGTGATCCCCCATGTTCGCAACGACTTCAAGGTGCTGGCCTTTAAGGGCACCGAAGCCATCAGCAGCCCGTATGCGATCCAGGTTGAACTTGTCAGTGAGTCCGCTGATTTCGATCTGGAGAGCCTGCTCAGTCAGCCGGCGTTTCTCCAGTTTGGTCTGAGGGGTGAAGGCATTCATGGCCATATCGAAGAGGTGTTCGTGGGCGAGGCCGGTAAACGTCTGACCCGCTATCAGTTGACCTTGGTGCCAGCGCTTTACTACTTGCAGTTCAGCCATAACCAACGAATTTTTCAGCACCTGACAGTGCCGCAGATCGTGGCTCAGGTCCTTAAAGGCCATGGCATCCAGGCCGATGCGTACACCTTCCACGTCAACACCAGCCCGGAACGCGAATACTGCACTCAATATGGGGAAAACGACTTCGAGTTCATCCAGAGGTTGTGCAGTGAGGACGGGATTTCGTGGCACCACCAACACAGCCAAGATGGCCACCTGCTCGTATTCACCGACGATCAGACCTATTTCCCAAAGCTGGGGGGCACGCCCTCTCTGCAAGGCTCTGGCCTCGCCGCGGATCACCCGGTCGTCAGCCAGTTCTCCATGCGTTTCAGCACCCGAACCAGCACCACCACGCGCCGGGACTATGACTTAAAACGCCCAAGCCTGTTGCTGGAAAGCCACTTCACTGCCGAGTTCAGTCCTGCGCTCGAAGACTACCGTTACCCGGCGTTGATCGAAAATGAAAAGCTCGGCAAACAGATTGCCCAGCAGGCCTTGGAGCGGCACCGCACCGACTACCAGTTGGCCGAGGGCAAAAGCGACCAGCCGACTCTGCGCAGCGGTCACTTCTTCGACCTGACCGAACACCCCCGCACAGCGTGCAACGACTTGTGGCTGTTGCTCAGCGTGACGCACACAGGCAAGCAGCCTCAGGCGCTAGAAGAAACGATCGCCCACGACGTTAACCCCGAAGACGGCTTCACCCAGGGTTACCGCAACACCTTCAGTGCGATCCCTTGGGACGTGTTCTACCGCCCCCCCTTGGTCATGCGCCAATCAGTATTGGTCAGTCAGACGGCCAGAGTCACCGGCCCAGTAGGGGAAGAGATTTTTTGCGATGAATACGGCCGGGTCAAGGTCGAATTCCACTGGGATCGCGCTGAGCTGGGCAGCGACAAGAGCAGTTGCTGGCTACGGGTGTCATCCAGTTGGGCGGGGGAAGGTTTCGGTGCGGTGACCATCCCGCGTATCGGCATGGAAGTGGTGGTGACCTATTTGGAGGGCAACCCCGACCTCCCGCTGATTACGGGTTGCGTACCCAACAAGATCACGCCGGTGCCATACCCCTTGCCCGCGAACAAAACCAAAACGGTCCTGCGCAGCCACAGCTCGCCCGCGAGTGGCGGCTACAACGAGCTGTCGATTGAAGACCGGGCCGGGCAGGAACTGATCTACCTGCGTGCGCAGCGCGACATGGAGCAGGTGATCCTCAACGACATCGACACTAAAGTCGGTAATGACCGCCGCGAACAGGTCACCCGAGACAGCCACAGCCTGATCAGCAACGACCGTTTTGAACAAGTCGACAACAACAGCTCCAGCCTGATCAAGGGTGATGAACTGCACACCACCCAAGGTCTGCGTAACACGGTGATCGGTGGCAACGAACTGATCAGCATCACCGGTAACAGCAGCACGACGGCCGACGGCACGCTGGTGATTCAGGCGGGGGCACACGCCCATGTCTCTGCCGCCAATGTGGTGATCAATGCCGGCATGAGCCTGACGCTCCAGGCAGGTGGTCAACACATTCTCATTACCGCAGGCGGCATTTTCAGTAGCGTGCCCATCGTCCAGGGAGGTGCGCCCGTGGCGGGTGTTCCTTCGCTGCAAGCCGCGCAGGCGCTGGTCAGCGCACCGCAATCGATTATCGCGAGTCCGCTGTCCATCCTGGCCGCCGTCAAACAGAAAGCGGCGGACAAATGCCCACTGTGCGAGGCCTGTCGTGATGGTCTATGCAGCACTGGAGAACGTGCATGATTACCCTTGAGCAATGGTTGCAAGAGCAAACCCGGCAGGGACGACACCTTTACCTGGTACTGGATTCAGATGGCCAACTTGACGAGCGAAATGGGTTGGTCAGTGAACTGGGCGTCGATCACTACCGCAATCTGTATAGGGATACACCTGCTGATTCATTGGCCAACGTTGCCCCCTACCTCTTCCGGTTGGACGCGGTTGAGCATCCGGCCCTTCAGGCCCTGCTCAAGACACCGGACCGTCACTGGGGCTGGCTTGCCAGCGCCGCAAGCGCTGACCTCGATGCGTTGACCGCCCATTGGCAGAACCGTCTGGTGACCGGTGAGCGGCCGAACCAAGCGCTTTATCGCTTTCACGATAACCGCGTACTGGGGCGTGCACTGGCCTACCTGCAACCCGAGCAACGTGCAGAGTACCTCGGCCTCATGACCAGCGTGTGTTACTGGCAGGCTGAGCAGTGGACTGTTACCGACAACCCTGATCCCGGTGTTCATCCCCTGCCCACAGACCCCGCCTGGTGCCATACCCCTACACCGGAAGAAACCTTCAAGGGCATACAGTTCGACAATACGCGCCGTTACCTGGTCCGCGAGTACCTCGACACGCTGCTCGATCTGGCCCGAGAACAAGACATTGATACCTGGCTACGGGGTCAACTCGACCTAGCGCACACCTGGGGCTGGCAGGAACCCGACAGCATTCATTTTTTGTTGACGCAAAGCTTGCAGGCGCCGGATTACACCCCACCCAAAAACTGGCTACCCCGGCCAAACGAAACCCCGGCGATGCACTTTGACCGGGTTTATCAGGAGACGCTGTATTGGCAGGGGAATGCCCCCGTATGAAATGCGTCATTCAGAGTTTAATTCTTGGCAGTTGTTTGGCCCTGACCGTCGGCTGCTCAGCCATAGGAAAGTCCGAGACTTTTACCCTTACTGCCGACATGCCTCCGGGCTTTGCCTATGTCGCGAAAGTGACCTACGTGCCAGTCCCCGGTCAATCTTGCAACTTGGGCAGGTATAACAATGTGAAACAGCAGTTCAACCGCGAATGGTGGGATGAATACAAGGCCACTGTAGAGATTGAAATACACCGCACCCGCAAAGGCTGCGAGTTGGTGGTGAATGGCATAGACCTTGAGATCAATGGGGTATACGGCAAAGACTTTGGTGACTCCGGCGGTGATTCCGGGTTTATCGCGGTGCGCGATTCTCTCGACGCTCGCGACAAGGGCACATTCAATGCGGCTGGCGAAAGTCAGTTTTCCGGGCAGTGTCAGTGGTTATTTCGGACCTCGGGTAAAACTCGAATTCTAAGAAAAATCCTCGACTGCAAAAACACCGATGCCCAGGGCAATGTCACCAAAGGTCGTCCGTTCGCCGCGTACACCCTTGATCAGCTACCGGGCAAAACCGTAAAACTGAAGATCAAGTTGGCTGATGAGGAAAAACCCGCTATCGGCGACACTTGGGTCAAGGTGCCCGGTGGCTGGAAGCGTTGTATGGGCGAAAAATTTGAAGACCAATATGCCTTTTGCTATGGCAACTACAAAGACTTCAGCACCTTCCGCATGCCGGATGGCCGCGACACCTGCACCATTTACCCCGGTTGTACGGAAAACAAGGAGATGGCCCCATGAGCCTTGCTTCCCTGAAAGACAGTCATAAAGCGTCCTTTGATGGTCGTATCCATACCTGCCCCCTTATGAAACGCGTCATTCAGAGTTTAATTCTCGGCAGTTGCCTGGTCCTGAATATCGGCTGCTCAGCCACAGGAAAGTCCGACACTTTTACCCTTACCGCCGACATGCCTCCGGGCTTTGCCTATGTCGCGAAAGTGACCTACGTGCCAGTCCCCGGTCAATCTTGCAACCTGGGCAGGTATAACAATGTGAAACAGCAGTTCAACCGCGAGTGGCGAACTGAATACAAGCCTGATGCGCAGATTGAAATACACCGCACCCGCAAAGGCTGCGAGTTGGTGCTGTACAGCATTGAACTCGATATCAACGCGGCGTATGGGAAAGACCGAGGGGATTTTGGCGGAGATTCCGGGTTTATCGCGGTGCGCGATTATCTCGACGCTCGCGACAAGGGCACTTTCAATGCTGCTGGCGAAAGTCAGTTTTCCGGGCAGTGTCAGTGGTTATTTCGGACCTCGGGTAAAACTCGAATTCTAAGAAAAATCCTCGACTGCAAAAACACCGATGCTCAAGGCAATGTCACCAAAGGTCGTCCGTTCGCCGCGTACACCCTTGATCAGCTACCGGGCAAAACCGTAAAACTGAAGATCAAGCTGGCTGATGAGGAAGAACCCTACATGGGCGATACCTGGGTCAAGGTACCCGGTGGCTGGAAACGCTGTATGGGCAAAGGTTTTGAAGACCAGCACGCTTTCTGCTACGGCAACCACAAAGACTTCAGCACCTTCCGCATGCCGGATGGCCGCGACACCTGCACCATTTACCCCAGTTGTACGGAAAACAAGGAGGTGACCCCATGAGCCTTGCTTCCCTGAAAGACAGTCATAAAGCGTCCTTTGAGGGTCGTATCCATACCTGCCCCCGTATAAAACGCGTCATTCAGAGTTTAATTCTCGGCAGTTGCCTGGTCCTGAATATCGGCTGCTCAGCCACAGGAAAGTCCGACACTTTTACCCTTACTGCCGACATGCCTCCGGGCTTTGCCTATGTCGCGAAAGTGACCTACGTGCCAGTCCCCGGTCAATCTTGCAACCTGGGCAGGTATAACAATGTGAAACAGCAGTTCAACCGCGAATGGTGGGCTGAATACAAGGCCACTGTAGAGATTGAAATACACCGCACCCGCAAAGGCTGCGAGTTGGTGGTGAATGGCATAGACCTTGAGATCAATGGGGTATACGGCAAAGACTTTGGTGACTCCGGCGGTGATTCCGGGTTTATCGCGGTGCGCGATTATCTCGACGCTCGCGACAAGGGCACATTCAATGCGGCTGGCGAAAGTCAGTTTTCCGGGCAGTGTCAGTGGTTATTTCGCACGATTGGCCCCAAGCGTTACATCACCAAAATTCTTGACTGCAAAAATACTGATGCTCAAGGCAATGTCACCAAAGGTCGTCCGTTTGCCGCGTACACCCTCGATCAGTTGCCGGGCAAAACCGTAAAACTGAAGATCAAGCTGGCTGATGAGGAAGAACCCTACATGGGCGATACCTGGGTCAAGGTACCCGGTGGCTGGAAGCGATGCTTGGGCGACAGTTTTGAAGACCAGGATGCCTTTTGCAATGGCAATTACAAAGACTTCAGCACCTTCCGCATGCCGGATGGCCGCGACACCTGCACCATTTACCCCAGTTGTACCGAAAACAAGGAGGTGACCCCATGAGCCTTACACTGCCAGAACGTGACAGGTCATCCATGGATGGCACCATTCACGCTTGCCCTTTACGGGAAGACTCGACCAGTTTTCAGTTAGTAGACGAGTTCGGAGATGGACAACCTTATGCAGGGCTGGCCTATCAAATCATCGACCACGAAGACATTATTTACACCGGCAAGCTGGATGCGACAGGCTTCGGCAAGGTTGAAAATCACTACTGCGGCCCTGTAGAGCTTCGATTAAATCAAGCGTATCAAGGTACGGAAAAGCCTTACGAGCGTTTGATAGAGCGAAAGGCTTACCCCCTACCCATTACCGAACTACAGGTGCGAGCCGAGAAAACCCGTTTTATTCATAAAGCCGGTCTTCGCACTCAATCCAATCCTGCACAAGACAAGACCAATGCGGGAGCCTTTTATCAGGTAGAGGTACGAGAACTCGTGGAACACGGCGCACACCTGCCGCCGTTGGCCGCACGCCATTCCCCTCCCAACTTCCATGTCTTTAAGCTGTTTCGACCGCTACCTGTCAAAGGGAGTGCTGGCTACAAGCCTGAGCTAGCAAAACGTTTCGGCGTTGCGCTGATGCCGAACCGGCATACCGTGCTGGAGGTGCGCCCACTGCGTGCCCTGCGCCCCATGCTGTCGCCCGGCAACGATTTCTGCGCGCTCAACCTCTACCAGTTGGCACTGATGTCGACCCTGAGTTACAGCGACTTTGCCCAGCAGCCCAACGATCATCCGGTAGAAACCGACACAGTGAGCTTTCCGCTACAGCCGAGCATCGGCAATTGGTTTGCTGACGCATTAGCAAAATTTGACGAGCTTTGGCAGGTGGATGCGGCGCAGGCCGGGGGAAAGGCGTATTACCCGCTGTATGAGGAGGTGCCGTACTCCAGACGCCTGGAGGTGGTGCCCTTCGACCCGGAACTCTACCCGCAGGTTAATAGCCCAAGCCTGGGGGAGAAGCAGGAAAATCCGGCGACTATTCACTGGCTTGATGATCGTGCAGAAGACGGTGGCACCGATACCCAAGCTTTCATCACTCACCATGATGCGCTGATTCTTCTCTCGATCCGGGGCACGGCCAGTGTGGCTGATGCCTTGCGCGACATGGATGCGACTCAGGTGCCCTTTGGCGATTCGCCTGGCAAGGTGCACAACGGATTTTATGGTGCGGCCAAGGTGGCCTACCTTTTTGTTACCCGTTACCTGGACAAGTTTTACAGCGGACAAAAACTGGTTATCACCGGGCACAGCCTGGGCGGCGCGATTGCCTTGATCGTGTCTGAAATGCTACGACGTGATAAACGGTATGCAGCAGACATCGTACTTTACACCTACGGCGCCCCCCGGGCCGGTGACAAAGCCTTCGTTGAGGGCGCAAAACCGCTGGTTCACCACCGCATAGTCAACCACAACGACCCGGTGCCAAGCGTTCCATCGACATGGATGAGTACGTCCACCCAGCGGGAGTACATGGCACAGGGTGTCGTTACCGTGGTGAATCCGGCTATCGGGGTGGCATCGCTGGTACTGGGCATGGTCAACATGACCGGTGAACCCTACGCTCACCACGGCACATTGCGACACTTCATGCCGGTCTACTTTAACGCGGGCATCATGTCCTCGATCCTCTGGAAGCCAGGGTGCAGCACCATCAACGACCACGGTTGTGCCGTAGCGCTGAAGGCAACCGACGGCCTGCCCTCCCGCGGCCCATTCTTGCGGCAGGTGATTGATAATGCCCACCACAAAATGGTCGTCAGCTACATTCCAAACTGTTGGGCCAGCCTGCGCCGCTGGCAGGATGCTCAGACGTCCAATTGCTCATTGGTGACTGTTGATGAGTTTGAGCAAGTGGATGAGGCATTAACGAATGCCAAGCGGCAAATACTCACCCTGGAGAGCCGCCTGGCGGCGAGCCCCGACAGATATGTCAGTCATCAAGCCGCGGCGATGGCCGCTCTTCAACAAGAGTTCACCAACATAGAAATCACGCGCACGCGGCTGAGCGAGTTACGGGTAAACCGTATCAGTGAGGCCGATGTGTATGGATTGTTCGCGGGACTACCCGAACTGGCAGAGGACGATTTGCCTCGCTGGAAAGCTCATGCAGAGAACCGTAAGGAGGAACAACTGGCAATGGCTCCGCCAGCAGCCGACGATGATGATGAGCGGGCGATAGCAGCCATTGCGGGGGCCCACGTTGCGGGAACCCCCTTCAATTTCGATATTGATTCGTTTAGCTAGCCCGTTTGGAATACGGCTCTAGCGCTGCGTGAACAGAACATGACTTATCTTATTGATTAGCAAGACAAGTCATTACCCAAGACATCGGCATGTTCTCTACACGGCAGCGCAGCTCAAAGACATGGCGCTCCCAACTACTGACGCATACCCCGCCCGCTGACCAGCAGCTTCGCGCATCCGAAGTACAGCACGATGGTTGCCACCACCATAAAGGTCAGCGCCACACTGATCTTTATGTCCGAGACGCCAAGAATGCCGTAGCGGAATGCGTTAACCATATGCAGCACCGGGTTGGCCAGCGATACGCTCTGCCAGAACGGCGGCAGCAGTGTGATCGAGTAAAACACCCCGCCCAGGTAAGTCAGCGGCGTCAGCACGAAGGTCGGGATAATCGAAATATCGTCGAAGTTGCGCGCAAATACGGCGTTGATAAACCCCAGCAACGAGAAAATAGTCGCCGTCAGCACCACGACCACAATGGTCAGGCCCAGATGGTGTACCTGCAGGTGGGTGAAGAACAGCGACAGTAGCGTCACGATCAAGCCCACGATCAACCCGCGCAAAATCCCGCCCACGGTAAAACCGATCAAAATGGTGTGCGGCGATACCGGCGACACCATCAGCTCTTCAATCGAGCGCTGAAACTTGGCACCAAAGAAGCTTGAGACCACGTTACCGTAGGAGTTGGTAATCACCGACATCATGATCAGGCCCGGCACGATGTACTCCATATAAGTGAAGCCACCCATATCGCCGATTTGACGACCGATCAGGTTCCCGAAGATCACAAAGTACAAAACCATTGTGATCGCAGGCGGCAGCAGGGTTTGTGGCCAGATACGCATAAAACGTCGAACTTCGCGGTAAACAATGGTGTTCAACGCAATCAGGTTGGGACGCAGCTCCGAGCTCATATCGCCACCTTTGCCAGGTTTTTCTCGACCAACGACACGAACAACTCCTCAAGGCGATTGGTTTTATTGCGCAAGCTCACCACTTCGATGTTTTGCGCAGCCAGTTGAGTGAACAGGCCGGTAATGCCCATGGCTTTGTCGACTTGTACTTCCAGGGTGTGGTTATCGAGCAATTGACTCGGGTAACCGATCAGCTGCGGGGCTGCGTGCAAGGGGGTTTTCAGATCGAGCAAAAACGTCTCGACATGCAGCTGGCCCAGCAACTGGCGCATGCTGGTGTTTTCGACAATGGTGCCGTGATCGATGATCCCGATGTTGCGGCACAACTGCTCAGCCTCTTCCAGGTAATGCGTGGTGAGGATGATGGTGGTGCCCTGCTGATTGAGCTCTGTGAGGAAGCTCCACATCGAGCGACGCAGTTCAATGTCCACGCCCGCCGTCGGCTCATCGAGAATCAACAGGCGCGGCTCGTGCACCAGCGCACGGGCAATCATCAGGCGGCGCTTCATGCCGCCCGACAACGAGCGCGATGGCGTGTCGCGCTTATCCCAAAGGCCCAGCTGCGACAGGTACTTTTCGGCGCGTTCCTTGGCGATTTTGGCCGGAATGCCGTAGTAACCCGCCTGGGTCACGACAATATCGAAGGTCTTTTCAAACTGGTTAAAGTTGAATTCCTGCGGCACTACGCCAATCGAACGCTTCAAGGCAGCCGGATTGCGGTCGAGGTCATGGCCAAAGATATTCACTGTGCCGCCGGTTTTGTTTACCAGGGTCGAGAGAATGCCGATGGTGGTGGATTTGCCGGCACCGTTGGGGCCCAGCAAGGCAAAAAAGTCACCTTCAGCAACATCCAGATCGATACCACTCAGGGCCTGGAAACCGTTGCCGTAGGTTTTGGTTAGCTGCCGTATGGACAGAGCGGAACTCATATCGGATTACGCACCAAGATGGGGGAAAGAGGAGGTTTAGATAAGGGCGAACTGCCTGTAGGGCAAGTCCGACAAGGCCGTATGGTGCTTGGCCTTGCCGCACAAGTACAGTCGCCCGTATTAATAGTGGCTATTAAGTCAACGCGGTCATGACTGCGCTGCGGTAAGCCGGACGCAGCTTCAAGCGCTCATACCAGGCACTCAGATGTGGCAGGTGTGGACGTTCGATGGGCATTTCAAACCAGGCATAGATAAATGATCCCAGCGGGATATCACCCATACCGATTTCATCACCCGACAAGTAAGGTTTTTCAGCAAGAGCCCGATCCACAATGACCAGCAACTGAGCGCAGGCTTTGATCGCGGCGTTAATGGCTAACCAGTCCTGCTGCTCGGCAGGCGTGCGCAACACACCCCAGAACACGGGGCGAAACGCGCCGGCAAAGGAGGTACTGGTCCAGTCCATCCACTTGTCAGCCTGCGCCCGGACACGAGCATCGGTCGGGTACCAGGATGTATCCGCGCCATAGCGGGCCGTGAGATAGCGCACGATGGTGTTCGATTCCCACAGCACAAAGCCGTCGTCCTCTTCGATCATCGGCACCTGGCCATTAGGGTTCAACGCCCGGTACTCAGGGCTGTCTACAACCCCGAATGCACCACCCGCTTCTACCCGGCTATAGGGCAAAGCCAATTCTTCGACACACCACAACGCCTTCCTGACATTTGACGAATTCTTGCGACCCCACACTTTCAGCATGATCTGGCTCCTGATTGATAGACGCCGACGCAGTCTACGCCGGGAAGCAGAACTCTGCCTTCAACCCAAGGTCACTATCCTTACAACCCTGATCGAAAGTTGCGACTAAGCTCACAAGAGTGCACGCCCCTGGTTTCATGGATGATTGAATATGCTGTTGTTGTGGATACTGGTCTTGATCGTTGGCATCGCCTATATGGCCCATCGCCGGATCGCCCCGCTGACGACCATTGCCGTGGTCGCGGTTTATCTGTTGGCCATGGGCGTGATCGGCCATGTGCCGGGCTGGTTGCTGACGATCCTCTGGCTATTGCTGGCTGCGCCCACCGCGCTGCTGCTGTTGCCGGATTTGCGGCGCAAACTGTTTACCGCCCCGCTGTTCAGCTGGTTCCAGAAAACCTTGCCGCCGATGTCGCAAACCGAGCGTGACGCCATCGATGCCGGCACGGTGTGGTGGGATGGCCAGCTGTTCAGCGGCCGGCCGGACTGGAACCAGTTGCTGGCCTACCCCAAGGCCCAGCTCACAGAAGAGGAACAAGCGTTTATTGATGGTCCCGCCGAAGAACTGTGCGCAATGGTCAGCGACTG
Organism: Pseudomonas sp. B424; assembly: GCF_055408345.1. Classification (NCBI taxonomy): domain Bacteria; kingdom Pseudomonadati; phylum Pseudomonadota; class Gammaproteobacteria; order Pseudomonadales; family Pseudomonadaceae; genus Pseudomonas; species Pseudomonas sp. B424. The sequence goes on from NZ_JBUZTL010000027.1 coordinate 55,377, forward strand.
GGAAATCGGTCAGGCGATGGACTTGCCGCCCCGTGCCTGGGCCCATATCAAGGAGCATGGCTTCTTTGCCCTGATTATCCCCAAGGCGTACGGCGGCAAAGGTTTCTCGGCCTACGCCCACTCCCAGGTGGCGATGAAACTGGCCACCCGCAGCGGAGACCTGGCCTCCACCGTGATGGTGCCCAACTCTCTGGGCCCGGCCGAACTGCTGCTGCATTACGGCACTGACGCGCAGCGCGACCACTACCTGCCGCGCCTGGCCCGCGGCGATGACATCCCGTGCTTTGCCCTGACCGGCCCGCTGGCAGGCTCCGACGCCGGCGCAATGCCCGACACCGGGATCATTTGCAAAGGCCAGTGGCAAGGCGAAGAAGTGCTCGGCCTGCGCCTGAACTGGGAAAAGCGCTACATCACCCTCGGCCCCGTCGCCACCCTGCTCGGCCTGGCGTTCAAGGCTTACGACCCGGATCAACTGCTGGGAGACAAGGAAGACCTGGGCATCAGTCTGGCGCTGATCCCCACCGACACCCCGGGCGTCGAGATCGGGCGCCGGCACTTGCCACTGGGCGCAGCCTTCATGAATGGCCCGAACTCCGGCAAAGACGTGTTCATCCCCCTGGATTACCTGATCGGTGGCCAGGAGATGCTCGGCAAAGGCTGGATGATGCTGATGAACTGCCTGTCGGTCGGGCGCTCGATCTCCCTGCCGGCGGTCGGCACCGGCGCCGCCAAGTTCACCAGCCTGGTGACCGGGCAGTACGCCCAGGTGCGCGAGCAATTCAATGTGCCTCTGGCCGCCTTTGAAGGTATCCAGGAAGCCCTGGCAAGGATTGGTGGCAATGCCTGGCTGATGGACAGCGCGCGCATGCTCACTGCCAACGCGGTGGACCTGGGCGAAAAACCCTCGGTGCTATCGGCGATTCTCAAGTACCACCTCACCGAGCGTGGCCGCGAATGCATCAGCCACGCGATGGACGTCCATGGCGGCAAAGGCATCATCATGGGGCCCAACAACTATTTGGGCCGCAACTGGCAAGGCGCGCCGATTTTCATCACCGTGGAAGGCGCCAACATCCTGTCACGCAACCTGATGATTTTTGGCCAGGGCGCCATTCGCTGCCATCCCTTTGTTCTCAAGGAAATGGCCCTGGCCGCCCGTGAAGACAAGGATCAGGCGCTGCTGGAATTTGACGCCCTGCTGCTCAAGCACATCGGTTTTGCGATCAGCAACAAGGCCAGCACCTTTGTGTTGAACCTGGGGCTTGGCCGTTTTGAGCACGTGCCGGGTAACGCCTTGAGCCAGGGTTATTTCAGGGCACTGAACCGTCAGGCGGCAGCTTTTGCGCTGCTGGCCGACCTGAGCATGATGCTGCTGGGTGGCGAGCTTAAGCGCCGTGAGCGTTTGTCTGCGCGCCTGGGTGATGTGCTGAGCCATATGTACCTGGCCTCGGCCGCGCTCAAGCGTTACCACGACCTCGACTCCCCCGAGCACCTCAACCCGCTTTTCAAATGGGCCATGGAAGAAAGCCTGGGCCACGCCGAACGCGCACTGGATGAACTGCTGAAAAATTTCCCGAACCGCGTCCTTGGCTGTTTGCTGCGCGTGGTGGTGTTCCCGTTTGGCCGGCGCCACACCGGGCCATCGGATGCACTGGATGCAGAGGTGGCGGCGGTATTGGGCCGCGCCAAAGGCGACCCGACACTGGAAGCCGTGCTCGCAGGCTGCTATCGCCCGCAATCGCCCGACGACGCCGTGGGCGCCCTGCAACATGCCAGCGATCTGCTGAACGAAGCGCGCCCCGTTCACAAAAAACTCCATGAAGCGCTTAAAAGCGGTCAGGTCAAACCCGCTGCCGGGGAGCCGGCCATCGATGCTGCGCTGCAAGCCGGCGTGCTGCAACCGGCCGAAGCCCAGATGCTGCGCACCGCTGAAGCCGCACGCCGCAAGGTGATCGATGTGGATGATTTCAGCAAAGACGAACTGAGCCACACCGAAGGAAAAATACGCTAACAGGACAGCGGGCGCTGGGGGCTTTATACTCCCGCGCCCGTTTTGTTCTAGAGGACACGCTAATGGCCACCAACGATCTCAACCACAATCTCGTCCTGCTCTCGCACCTGCGCAGCATTCTGGTTGCTGTGGGTGAAGCCGAGCAGATTCCTGACGACAGCCACGCGCTGTTTCTGGAGCGCTTCGATGAAATGATGCTCGCTCTGCCCGTAGACCCGATTGAAAGCCAGTACCTGGGGCAGGACATCATGTGCCAGGTGATTGAACGCTACCCGCAGATCGCCCACCTGGTGCCTCGCGACCTGCTTTGGTTCTTCGGCGGTGCCTGCTTCAACTTCATGCCGGATGAAGAGCTTGATATGTATCAGGCCCTTGAGGAACGCCGCCACGAAGCCGAGGCCAACGACGAACCGTTTGACTGGAATCAGGAAAAGCAGTTTATGTCGATGCCAGTTTCGGATGACACACCGCAACACTGATTGACGCCCTGACCGCCAATTCCAAAGGCCCGCCCGGCTTACCGGGCGGGCCTTTCTGGTTGTGGGCCAGCGAGCGTCAGCTTCTGCCACTGGCCAGTGTCGGCTCCCGGGACAATCGCTCCACCAGAAAATCGATAAATACCCGCAACTTTGGCGGCAAGTAGCGCGAAGGTGTATGCAGCAGCCACGCGCCGCCATGGTAGGACGCAATAAAACTCCACTTTGCCAGTACCTGCACAATCAACCCTTGCTCCAACGCCTGACGCGCCGTGAAGTAAGGCAAGCTGCCAATCCCGATATGCTGCAACACTGCATCCAGCCTGACACCCGTGTGGTTGGCTGCATAACGCCCGGTCACCCCCACAGTGACAGACCTGGCACCTTGCCTGAATTTCCAGCGCGCATCCGCGGGGGTTTCTCCCAGGTAAATGCAGCTGTGATCACGCAGATCCTCAGGCCGTTCCGGCACGCCATGCTCGGCCAGATAGGCCGGGGTGGCGCACAGCAAATGCTCGATCGGGAACAACTGACGCCCCACCAGGCCGGGAGGCGGCTGGTCAGTGATGCAAATGCTCAGGTCAACGTTGTCGTCGATCAGGTCGACATGGCGGTCTTCCAGGATCAATTGCACGTCAACGTTGGGATAACGCCTTAGAAACTCAGGCATGTGCGGGTGAATCACATAGCGCCCCACCGCCTTGGGCACGCTGACCCGAACCAAACCCTCGGCGTCCTGGGTAAAACGGCCACTGAGGTCCATCACCGATTGCGCAGCCCCCGCGACTTCACGACAGCGCTTGAATACTTCTTCTCCACCATCACTCAGGCGCAATTTGCGCGTGGTGCGTTGCAGCAGGCGAATCGCCAGGGCTTTTTCCAGACGGGAAATACTGCGACTGACCGCAGAAGGCGATGTACCGAGCTGGCGCGCAGCTTCGGAAAAGCTTCCGGCCTCGACCACCTTCACGAACATCACCATTTCGGCCAACAACGACTGCGGAAGATTTATGCTCACAGCGCACAGGTCCATTGAAATTTGAATGGATTATCACACTCCAGCGCCATCTCTATACTAAAAAACACACCCGTTCCTGGACACCACCATGACCCAACGCCTGTTTTTTACCGACGATGCACTGACCGCCCACGTAGAAGTTATCCGCTGTACGCCCCACGAAGACGGGTTTGCGGTGATCCTGCACGCCACGCCCTTTCACCCCCAGGGTGGCGGGCAGCCCAGCGACCTGGGCTGGATCGGTGACAGTCAGGTGCTCAAGGTCCAGCAAGAGCAGGACACCATCGTGCATTACGTCACCCGGCCCATTGAACCGGGCGGTGCCCGCGCCGAGGTGGACGCCACACGCCGCCAACTGAATGCCCGCCTGCACTCCGCCGGACACTTGATCGGCGTCGTGGGTGAGCAGGCCGGGTGGGTGCCGACCAAAGCTCACCACTGGCCGGGAGAATGCCGGGTCAGTTTTATCCCCGGCGATCACTCGCAACCGCTGGAAGCCCATGAGATCCAGCACTGCCTGGAACAATGGATCAACGCCGACTTGCCGCGACACCTGCATGTCGACAGCCAGCACCGTGCGGTCCGCTTTGGCGACTTGCCGGGTTACCCGTGTGGCGGCACCCATGTCCGCTCCCTGAGTGAGCTGGTGGCGGTCAACGTGCTCTCGGTCACCCTCAAGAAAGGCGTGTTATCCGTCCGCTATGACCTGAACTGATTAAGCCAGAACCCTGTGCCCGGCCTGGCGTGAGATACCTCGATCACTTCATCGGGATTTTTCGACCTGGCAGACAGCGCTGCTCACTCAACAAACGCTGCACGACAGTTCTAAGGTGCGCCAAGCCAGAGAGCCCGCTCAAGCACGAGCATGCCGACGCTGCACAAAACGATTCACGTAATCATCGGCAGGCGTCAGCAGAATTTCCTGCGGCGTGCCGACTTGAATCAACTGCCCGTCCCTGAGCACAGCGATGCGATTGCCAATGCGCAGCGCTTCGTCCAGGTCATGGGTAATAAACACGATGGTCTTTTGCAGTGTGCGTTGCAGCTCCAGCAGCTGGTCCTGCATCTCTGCACGAATCAACGGATCGAGGGCGCTGAAAGCCTCGTCCATCAGGATGATATCGGTGTCGGTCGCCAGCGCCCGGGCCAGCCCGACTCGCTGGCGCATACCGCCTGACAGCTGATGGACAAACGCCTGCTCGTACCCCTGCAGCCCGACCACCGAGACCCAGTGCCGGGCGCGCTCATCGCACTGCGCCTGGCTCTCGCCCCTCACTTTAAGGCCATAAGCGACGTTTTCCAGTACGTTGCGATGGGGCAGCAGGCCAAAATTCTGGAACACCATGCTGATTTTGTGGCGCCGGAACTGGCGCAAGGCAGGCATGTCGTAATGCAGGATGTCTTCGCCGTCCACCAGGATCTGGCCGCTGGTAGGGTCGATCAGACGGTTGAGGTGGCGCACCAGTGTCGACTTGCCCGAACCCGACAAGCCCATGATGACGAACACCTCCCCCGCTCGAATCGAGAGCGAGAGGTCATTGATCCCGACCACACAACCGGTTTGTGCGAGCACCTCGTCCTTGCTCTTGCCATCGCGAATCAGCGCCATCACCTCCTGTTCACGGCTGCCGAACACCTTGAAGACATTACGCACGTCGATCTTGTTGACCGCTACTTCACTCACTCCTGGCCTCCATGCCGAGGGCGGCCATAGGCTTGGGTAATACGGTCAATAACCACTGCCAGAATGACGATGGCCAACCCGGCTTCCAGCCCTTTGCCAACGTTGAGCGTCTGAATCCCCACCAGCACATCCTCCCCCAGGCCCCGGGCTCCGATCATCGAGGCGATCACCACCATCGACAGCGCCATCATGGTGGTCTGGTTGATCCCGGCCATGATGCTGGGCATGGCCAGCGGCAATTGCACGCCAAACAGCTGCTGCCAGGGGTTGGCGCCAAAGGCATTGATCGCCTCCATCACCTCGCGGTCGACCTGACGCAAGCCCAGGTCTGTAAGCCGGATCAGCGGCGGTACGGCATAAATCACCGTGGCAAAGATCGCCGGGACCTTGCCCAGCCCGAACAGCATCAGCACCGGAATCAGGTACACGAAGCTGGGCATGGTTTGCATGATGTCCAGCAGCGGCATCAGCACCGCCCGCAGGCGGTTGTTGCGGGCGGCAAGAATCCCCAGCGGAATCCCCAGCAACACCGAAATGACCGTGGCCACCATCATCAGCGCCAGGGTTTGCATCAGCTTGTCCCACAGGCCAACCGCCCCGACCAAAAACAGCAAGCCGACAATCAGCAAGGTGCTGAACACCTTGCGCGTGGCGTGCCAGGCGATTGCGCCAACGATGGCCAGCATCAGCCACCACGGAGTGATGCGCAGCAGGCTTTCCAGGTTGATGATGGCCCAGAGCAAGGTGTCGGAGATGTGCCGGAACACATCGCCGTAATTGCTGACCAGCGCATCAACCCCGTCATTGACCCATCCCGCTATGGAAAATGTCAGATTTTCTGGAAACATTCAGTACTCGTTTTCAGTGGGAGTTGAGCGCGGCATCGACTTTTTTTGCCGCTTCAGGGGTGACCCAGGCCTGCCAGATTTGCGGCTGCTCACGCAAGAAAGCTTCAGCGGCCTTACGCGGTTCGGTGCGTTTTTCGCTCATTTGGGCCAGGGTTGTGTTCAGCAGATCGATGGGGAAATCGACCTTTTCATAAAACTCGACCAGTTGCGGGTATTGCGCCTTGAACGGTGCCGAAACCCCGATCGCCAGCTTGGCCGGCAATGAACGCGTGCCTTTGGGGTTCGGGTTGTTGGCGTCAGCCAGGGTTTTCCAGGCCTCGGCATCAAAGGCCGGCTCTTCGAGTTTGATCAGCTTGTAGCGGCCAATCAGCGGAGTCGGCGACCAGTAGTAGAACAATACCGGCTTGCCACGGCGGATCGAGGAGCTGACCTCGGCATCCAGCGCAGCACCCGAGCCGGTGCGGAAGTTTACGAAGTCCTTGTCCAGACCATAGGCCTTGAGCTTTTGGCTGTTGACGATTTCGGAGGTCCAGCCCGTCGGGCTATTGAGGAAGCGCCCGCGCGCAGGGTCTTCCTGGTCACGGAACACGTCTTTATAACGCTTGAGGTCGTCGACCGTTTTCAAGTCCGGCGCCAGAGGCTTGATGCCCTTGGCCGCATCGCCCTTGATCACGTACTCGGGCACCCACCAGCCTTCGCTGGCGTTCTTGACGATATCGCCCAGGCCAAACACCTTGCCTTCGGCTTCGGCTTTTAACCACACGGGGCTGCGCCCTGCCCACTCTTCGCCAATCACTTGAATATCATTTTTGGACAACGCAGCCTCAAGGCTGACCGTGCTGCCGGGCAAGGTGTCGGTGGCAACGCCGTAGCCTTTTTCGGTGATCAGGCGCAGGACTTCGGTGATCAGGCTGCCGCTCTCCCAGGTGATATCGCCAAAGTGAACGGGGGTGGCCCCGTTGTCTGCCACCACCGGCTGGGTGACAAGTGCAAATGCCAGCAGTGAACCACCGAGCCATTTCTTAAGGTTAGTCATACTGATTCTCTTGTTATGGAGGGGCAGGTTGTCAGGCAGCGACTGAGCGCGCGGGTCATGTAGCCGCTTACGGAGCGTTGGGAAATACCCAATTGCCGTGCGATCTCGGGGTAGGTCAGACCATGAACCCGCGACAGCACAAAGGTCGCCTTGACCTTTTTGGGCAAACCGTCAAGTTGCGCGTCAATCATCTGCAAGGCTTGATGATGTTGAGCCAGCGCCTCAGGGGATGGCGAGAGCATGGGTTCCTGTTGTTGCAAGGTCATTAGATAAGCTCGCTCCACGTCCCGGCGACGCCACAATTGATAGATCAAACGCCGGGCGATAATCGTCAACAGCGCACGCGGTTCACGGATGGCGATCTCTTGCGGAGCACTTAACAGTTGGGCAAACGTATCGGCCGCGATGTCTTCAGCGTAGCTGCTGGAATCGGGGTAGCGGCATAACCGCGCATGCAGCCACAAATAGTGGGTGCGAAAAAGCAGGCTCACATGGTCGCGGTGAGCGATGTCGGTGCCGGACATAAAGGCTCCAATTAAGTAATTAAAAGGGTATGTCCGGTGATCCGGTGCGGCGATCCTATCAAATGCCTATATTCAATTTAAATACTTAAAACACATTTGTTTATTTGTTTTAGCTATTAATGACAATTCCACTAAGCCAGCTCCGAAAAGCCGTATTCAATTGCTTCCTGCCGATAATCGAGAATCTTCTGATAGTCCGCTTCGCTGGCAGGCAAGACTTCCTGCATGCCCAGGGTTGCTGCCACCTGTGGCAATTGCTGCAAGGCCGCATTCATCGCCTCCCGAATGCGCTCTGCGCCCTCGCGCCCCGTACTGAGCGCCGTGATGTAAGGCAACGTCGGACTGCTGGCGGTGCGCGCCACTATGCGTACCCCGGCCACCTCTGCGGGCGCGTAATGTGCCAAGCAGGCAAACGTTACGCTGTCGATGGACGCCAGGTCGGCCCACCCCTCTCGCACCCGGCGCAGGCTTTGTTGATGCGCGCCGCTGATGGCCACCGATGCAAAAAACTGCCCTCCCAGCTGCAAGGGCGCCAGCCGATGCCGAAACAGATTCATGCCACTGTTGGAGTTCAAATCATTGATCACCCCGCGACTGCCCTTGAAGTCCGCCAGATCACGGCGCGGATCGCCAGTACGGCTGATGATCACGCTGCAATGCGTTCCGCCACTGCTGTCAGGCCATTCATAGCGCGGGCGACCAATCAGTTGCACCTGCCCGCGCAGCTGGGTCAACAGCGGATAGCCGCAGGTCTGCGCCAACAACAGCTCCGGCGCCCGGAACAACTCCAGCAAACCAAGCCCACGGGCATCGCGGCGGTTGACCTGCAACAGCTCAAGGATTCGCGTCAGCCACTGCTCACTGGCCTCGCTGACTTGCCGGGGTGCAACGTACATCGTCAATTCGGCATAACGGCCTGACATGCAATGACTCCTCGATAATTTAACTGAACGGATGCTGCGGGCTATCAATCGCCTGCACCGCGTGACGGCGTATCAACTCGCCGTAGCCTTGCACCAGAAAACCTCCGCTGCGTTGTTGCCACTGCTCACGACGCGACAGATATACCCTGGGCAGATAGAACCACGGCAAACCCGGCAGATCGTGGTGCACCAAGTGCAAATTCAGGTTCAGGAACAGCCAGGTCCAGGGCCAGCCGGCTTCGTTAAGCACCGAGCGCTGCTCGGGACGCTCGACGGGCCGATGCTCATAAAAAGAACGGACCATTCCCACCGACAGAACCGGCACGGTGACCAGAAACACGTATTGCCAAACCGATATCTCACTGTAGAAGGCAATAAAGCCGAACATCAACAGCATCAAACTGCCGTGGGTCAGCCACATCAGCCAGGCCTGACGGTCACCCCGGCGCAAGCGCTGCAACTCTTCAGTGACCAGCCCGAACAATGCCAATGGAGGCCCCAGCAGCACTCGGCCCGGCACCGTTTTATTCAGCCAGAACAAACTGCGCAGCAGCCTGGAGCTGCCCTGCCAATGGGCCTGGCTCAGGTATCGGCTTTCGGGGTCTACACCGGGCAAGGTCAGATCATGGTCGCGGTGGTGTTGCAAATGGCTGTCGCGGTACAGCGTGTACGGGTACCAGACGGCGAAGGGGGCATAGCCCAGCAGTTTGTTGAACCACACAGAATACGTGGGATGCCCGTGCAACAACTCGTGCTGCACTGACATCCACAGCACCACGACGGGAATCAGCAAAATAATGGTCCACCCTGCCCCTATCACCGGACTGCCCAGCAACAAGGCGAACCAGACAGCGGGAACCGCTATCAGCAACAGCCAGGTCGGCCACTGGGTGCGGCCGGCGAAAGTGCGGGACAAGGCCTGGATATCCCGTTGCTGGGCGCTATCGAAGTAATGCGGCATCTGAAGAACTCAAAACAGGTTTGAATCCTTGTGTGGCGCCAGCCGCAGTTTTCTTGCAGATTTTTTGGTTATTAACTTAGAACGTGCCACGCCGAAAAAAACACGCAAACGCAAAAAGCAGCCCTAAGGCTGCTTTTTGTGTGTTTTTTGAAACTGCGTAGCTCCAAAAAACAAAATTTGGAGCGGGAAACGAGACTCGAACTCGCGACCCCGACCTTGGCAAGGTCGTGCTCTACCAACTGAGCTATTCCCGCAATAATGGCGTCCCCTAGGGGACTCGAACCCCTGTTACCGCCGTGAAAGGGCGGTGTCCTAGGCCACTAGACGAAGGGGACGTTGCCCGAAACGTACACTGTACATTTCAGTGCCAGACCAATAACCGAAGTTGTTGTCCTGGCTTTCACTCAACCCCGCCCGAGAGCGAAGCTGCTTAAAAATGGAGCGGGAAACGAGACTCGAACTCGCGACCCCGACCTTGGCAAGGTCGTGCTCTACCAACTGAGCTATTCCCGCAATAATGGCGTCCCCTAGGGGAC
>NZ_JBUZTL010000028.1:0-57700 GCF_055408345.1 Pseudomonas sp. B424
CTCGTTGGAATAGGACTTTCGCATCATCAAACACACCTCAGATTTGGGCGCAATCATAGCGCCCTATTGATGTGTCCGAATTCATTAGGCCAGTTCAGCTTGCTCGCGATGCGGGCGGCGGGTTTTATAGGTAAGGCCATGCTGATGCAATCGCGAGCAAGCCCGCTCCCACAAGAAGCCCGCTCTCTCAGTTAAAGCTGCGGCTCTTCCTTCGGCTTGGTCTTGTCGATACCGGGGATGTGCAGCTTGCTGTCAGCGGCCTGATCGCCTTCAAGTTGCGGCTGTGTGGCCCATGTCAGGATGTCGTAGTAACGACGGATGTTGGCCACGAAGTGCACTGGCTCGCCGCCCCGGGCGTAGCCATAGCGGGTTTTGCTGTACCACTGCTTCTGCGCAAGGCGAGGCAGCATTTTCTTCACGTCCAGCCACTTGTTCGGGTTCAGGCCTTCTTTCTTGGCCAGCTTGCGGGCGTCTTCGAGATGACCTCCGCCGACGTTGTAGGCTGCCAGCGCAAACCAGGTCCGGTCCGGTTCCTCGATATCGTCGTCGAGCTCGCTCTTGATCAGTGCGAGGTACTTGGCGCCGCCCATGATGCTTTGCTTGGCGTCCAGCCGATTGGACACGCCCATCGCTTGCGCGGTGTTCTGGGTCAGCATCATCAGGCCGCGCACACCGGTCTTGGAGGTTACGGTGGGTTGCCACAAGGATTCCTGGTAGCCCATGGCTGCCAGCAGGCGCCAGTCGATCTGTTCTTTCTTGGCCGCTTCCTTGAAGAACTTCTCGTACTTGGGCAGGCGCTGCTGCAGGTGCTGGGCGAAGGTGTAGGCGCCGACGTAACCCAGCACGTCCACATGCCCGTAGTAGCGATCCTTGAGTCGCTGCAGGGTGCCGTTTTTTTCGACCTTGTCCAGGTACGCATTGATCTCGTTGAGCAGGCTGTTGTCTTCGCCGGCCATCACGGCCCAGCGCTGGCTGCGGGCATCGCCCAGATCAAAGGCCACGCGCACGTTGGGGAAGTACACCTGGTTCATAGCGACTTCGTTGGAGTCGACCAGTGTCAGGTCGATCTGGCCTTCGTCGACCATGCGCAACAAGTCGACGACTTCGACGGCGTCGGATTCGTCGTACTCGATCCCGGGGTACTGCTTTTTGAGTTCGGCCAGTTGCTCGGCGTGGGAGCTGCCCTTGAGCACGGTGATGCGCTTGCCCACCAGGCCGGCAGCAGACGTAGGCCGCGATTGGCCGTTACGGTAGATGATCTGTGGCGTGACTTCGAGGTACGGGTGGGAGAACTTGGCTTGTTGCAGGCGATTCTCGCTGCTGACCAGACCGGCAGCAGCTAAAACCGGGCCGTCAGGTTGGCCCAGCTGGTTGAACATGTCGTCCAGGTTGTCAGCTGTCTCGATTTTAAGCTCGACCCCCAGATCGTCGGCAAAGCGCTTCACCAGCTCGTACTCGAAGCCGGTCTCGCCATTGCGATCCTCGAAATAGGTCGCGGGGCTGTTACGGGTAATCACCCGCAGTACCCCATCCTCCTTTACGCGCTCAAGGGTGCTTGGTTTTTCAACGCAGGCACCGAGCATCAGGAAGAGTCCGGTTGCGAAGAGCCATCTGGCGCAGCGCTGGCGGAATACAGTTAGAGAAAACATCCGCGCAGTATACGCAAAGCAGCACAGGTGCCATATCTCGACAATTTCCGGTCATTCTGATATTGGACGCAAAAATCGCTGAAACCCTTATGAAATGGGGGGCAGAGCGCTCTGTAAAGATCATAAATGACCATCTATAAGACGGCTGATAGCTATAAAGAATAAGGCTTTGGTCGATTAGTGACGTTTGGTGTGCGTCAGGTGTGCCGTTTCGGGTGCCGTAGCGAACGGTTTAGGCTAGAATGCCGGGCCTCAAAGCATACCCCTCCCGAGGCTGTCCCGAAGATGTTGATCCTGCGCGGCGCTCCTGCCCTTTCTGCCTTTCGCCACAGCAAACTCCTAGCACAACTGAGCCTCAAGGTTCCGTCTGTCAGTGGTTTGTATGCTGAATTCGCCCACTTTGCCGAGACCACCGGTGAGCTGACCAGCGATGAACAGCAGGTACTGGCCCGTCTCCTGAAGTACGGCCCTAGCGTGCCGGTCCAAGAGCCGAGTGGCCGACTGTTCCTGGTGTTGCCGCGGTTTGGCACCATTTCCCCTTGGTCGAGCAAGGCAAGTGACATTGCCCGCAACTGTGGCCTGGCCAAAATCCAGCGTCTGGAACGCGGTATCGCGTTCTACGTGGCCGGCCAGTTCAGCGACGCCGATGCCGAGCTGATCAGTGCTGCACTGCACGACCGCATGACGCAAATCGTGCTGGGCAACCTCGAACAGGCTGCCGGCCTGTTCAGCCACGCCCAGCCCAAGCCGCTGACTGCGATTGACGTGCTGGGTGGCGGTCGTGCCGCGCTGGAAAAAGCCAACGTCGAGTTGGGTCTGGCGCTGGCTGAAGACGAAATCGATTACCTGGTCACTGCTTTCAACGGTCTGGGCCGCAACCCCCACGACATCGAACTGATGATGTTTGCCCAGGCCAACTCCGAGCATTGCCGCCACAAGATCTTCAACGCCAGTTGGGACATTGACGGCCAAAGCCAGGAAAAAAGCCTGTTTGGCATGATCAAGAACACCTACGTGATGCACAGCGAAGGCGTGCTGTCTGCTTATAAGGACAACGCTTCCGTGATCGTCGGCAGCGTGGCAGGGCGTTTCTTCCCGGACCCTGAAACCCGCCAGTACGGCGCGGTGCAGGAACCGGTGCACATCCTGATGAAGGTTGAGACGCACAACCACCCGACCGCCATCGCCCCGTTCCCGGGTGCTGCGACCGGTTCCGGCGGCGAGATCCGCGACGAAGGCGCTACCGGCCGTGGCGCCAAGCCAAAGGCAGGCCTGACCGGTTTCACCGTGTCCAACCTCAACATCCCGGGCTTTGAACAGCCGTGGGAAGTGCCGTACGGCAAGCCTGAGCGCATCGTTACCGCGCTGGACATCATGATCGAAGGCCCGCTGGGCGGCGCTGCGTTCAACAACGAATTCGGCCGTCCGGCCCTGACCGGTTACTTCCGTACCTTCGAGCAATCGATCACCACCCCCCGTGGCGAAGAAGTTCGTGGTTACCACAAGCCAATCATGTTGGCCGGCGGCATGGGCAACATCCGCGCCGAACACGTACAGAAAGCCGAAATCACCGTTGGCTCCAAGCTGATCGTGCTGGGTGGCCCGGCGATGCTGATCGGTCTGGGCGGCGGCGCAGCTTCCTCCATGGCCACTGGCGCCAGTTCGGCTGACCTGGACTTCGCTTCGGTACAGCGTGAAAACCCGGAAATGGAACGCCGTTGCCAGGAAGTGATCGACCGTTGCTGGCAGCTGGGTGACAAAAACCCGATCAGCTTCATCCACGACGTGGGTGCCGGTGGTCTGTCCAACGCATTCCCTGAGCTGGTGAACGACGGCGACCGCGGTGGCCGCTTCGAATTGCGCAACATTCCAAATGACGAGCCGGGCATGGCCCCGCACGAAATCTGGAGCAACGAATCCCAGGAACGTTACGTTCTGGCCGTGGGCGTCGAAGACTTCGACCGCTTCCAGGCGATCTGCGAACGTGAGCGTTGCCCGTTTGCCGTAGTCGGTGAAGCCACTGCCGAGCCGCAGTTGACCGTGACCGACAGCCATTTCGGCAACAACCCGGTGGACATGCCACTGGAAGTGTTGCTGGGCAAGGCGCCGCGCATGCACCGTTCGGCAGTGCGTGAAGCCGAGATGGGCGACGACTTCGACCCGTCTGCACTGAGCATCGGCGAGTGCGTCGAGCGTGTTCTGCATCACCCGGCCGTGGCCAGCAAGAGCTTCCTGATCACCATCGGCGACCGCACCATTACCGGTCTGGTTGCCCGCGATCAGATGGTCGGTCCGTGGCAGGTTCCCGTGGCTGACGTTGCCGTCACCGCCACCAGCTTCGACGTGTACACCGGTGAAGCCATGGCCATGGGCGAGCGCACTCCGCTGGCACTGCTGGATGCTCCGGCATCGGGCCGTATGGCCATCGGCGAAACCCTGACCAACATCGCGGCCTCGCGCATTGGCAAGATCAGCGACATCAAGCTGTCGGCCAACTGGATGTCGGCGGCCGGTCACCCGGGCGAAGACGCCCGTCTTTACGACACCGTAAAAGCTGTCGGCATGGAGTTGTGCCCTGAACTGGGTATCACCATCCCGGTGGGCAAAGACTCAATGTCGATGCAAACCCGCTGGAACGAAGACGGCACAGACAAGACTGTTACCTCGCCGCTGTCGCTGGTGGTTACCGGTTTTGCTCCGGTGCTGGATGTTCGCCAGACCCTGACCCCCGTACTGCGTATGGACAAGGGCCTGACCGACCTGGTTCTGATCGATCTGGGCCGCGGCCAAAACCGTATGGGCGCCTCGATCCTGGCCCAGACCTACGGCAAGCTGGGCAACCAGGCCCCTGACGTTGATGACGCAGAAGACCTCAAGGCCTTCTTCGCCGTGATCCAGGGCCTGAATACCGATGGTCACCTGCTGGCTTACCACGACCGTTCCGACGGTGGTTTGCTGACCAGCGTGATGGAAATGGCGTTTGCCGGTCACTGCGGCGTCAACCTGGTGCTCGACGGCCTGGCTGAAACGGCTGCTGACATCCCTGCCATCCTGTTCAACGAAGAACTGGGTGCGGTGATTCAGGTTCGTCAGGATTCCATGGCTGACATCCTTGCGCAGTTCAGCGCTGCCGGCCTGGGCGACTGCGTGTCGGTTATTGGCCAGCCGCGCAACTGTGACGATGTAAGCATCGAGTTCAATGGTCAGACCGTGTTTGAAGGTCAGCGCCGTCTGCTGCAGCGTCAGTGGGCTGAGACCAGCTACCAGATCCAGCGCATGCGTGACAACGCCGAGTGTGCCGATCAAGAGTTCGACGTACTGCTGGAAGAAGACAATCCTGGGCTGAGCGTCAAGCTGAGCTTTGATGTCAACGAGAACATCAGCGCGCCGTACATCAAGAAAGGCATTCGCCCTCAAGTGGCCGTACTGCGTGAGCAGGGCGTCAACGGTCAGGTTGAAATGGCAGCGGCGTTTGACCGTGCCGGCTTCAACGCCATCGACGTGCACATGAGCGATATTCTGGCCGGCCGTGTCGACCTGAACGAGTTCAAGGGCATGGTCGCCTGCGGCGGTTTCTCGTACGGCGACGTACTGGGTGCCGGTGAAGGCTGGGCCAAGTCGGCTCTGTTCAACGCCCGTGCACGTGATGCGTTCCAGGGCTTCTTCGAGCGTACCGACAGCTTCACCCTGGGTGTGTGCAACGGTTGCCAGATGATGTCCAACCTGAGCGAACTGGTTCCGGGCAGCGAGTTCTGGCCGCACTTCGTGCGTAACCGTTCCGAGCAGTTCGAAGCCCGTGTGGCGATGGTACAAGTGCAGGAGTCGAACTCGATCTTCCTGCAGGGCATGGCCGGTTCGCGCATGCCGATCGCTATCGCTCACGGCGAAGGTCACGCTGAATTCGCGAGCCCTGAAGCCCTGCTTGAAGCGGATCTGTCGGGTTGCGTGGCGATGCGTTTCGTCGACAACCACGGCAAGGTCACGGAAAGCTACCCGGCCAACCCTAACGGTTCGCCGCGCGGGATTACCGGTCTTACCAGCCGTGACGGCCGTGTGACGATCATGATGCCGCACCCTGAGCGTGTGTTCCGCGCCGTGCAGAACTCGTGGCGTCCGGAAGAGTGGAACGAAGATGCGCCGTGGTTGCGCATGTTCCGTAACGCTCGCGTCTGGGTAGATTAAAAGCGATGTACAAGCTCAGCTTTTTCGTTCCCCCAAGCCATGTGGACGTGGTCAAGAATGCCGTATTCGCCGCCGGTGGCGGACGGATCGGCAATTATGACCACTGCGCCTGGCAGACCCTGGGCCAGGGCCAGTTTCGCGCGCTGGACGGCAGTCAGCCGTTTATCGGGCAAACCGGCCAGGTCGAATATGTCGGGGAATGGAAAGTTGAGCTGGTCGTTGCGCACGATCTGATCCACGACGTGGTGGCTGCGCTCAAGCACAGCCACCCGTATGAAACGCCCGCTTATGAAGTGTGGCGTTTGGCGGATTTGTAAACCTCACCACGATCTGAGGTGGGAGCGAGCCGGCTCGCGAAAGTCTCAAGAGCACCGCATTACTCAGTAAACACGCGCTATCGTTAACGGCCTTTGTGAGCAGGCTCACTCCTGCAGAGGCTACGTTCCGGCGTTGCCGCGTGCGTGATCATCTGCCCCAACACCTCGCTCAACCCCTGCGCCTGTTCCCCTACGACCACATGCCAAACACCATTGGCGTGCTGGCTGATGCCTTGGCTGCCCAATGCCTCGAGCAGATCCTCTGACAGCAAATTCTCGTCTGCCAGCTTGACCCGCAAACGGGTAAGCGCCACGCATTCAACGTGCAATACATTGTTGCGGCCCCCCAACACGGCCAGCCATTTCTGTGCGTGCCCGGGTTCTATCTTGTGTACCGGCTCTTGCGTTGCGGCTTGAGCCGTGGCTACGGCTGGCGGGTGGTTGAGCTGCGAGAGGGCCGAGCGTATCTCATCGGCCATGCTGTCGGCAGTCGGGCCTACAACCACTTGCAAGCTGCCCGCGCGGCCGGGACGCATCACACCCATGGCGCCCAGGGCTTTAAGCGCGTCATCCTGCGCCTTGCTGCGGTCTGCCAGTTCCAGGCGCAGGCGGGTGGTGCAGGCACCTACCGTAATCAGGTTGGCCGGGCCACCCAGTGCCTGGATATAGGCGTTGGCGCGCTGCTGGCCGGTAAGGTCGGCGGTTTCTGCCACGGGGTTGTCTTCACGGCCCGGGGTTTTGAGTTTGAAGCGGCGGATGCAGTAATCGAACACCACGTAGTAAATAGCGAAGTACACCAGCCCGATGGGAAAGATCATCCAGCCATTGGTGGACTTGCCCCAGCCCAGCAGCATGTCTATGGCGCCGCCGGAAAAGGTGAAACCCAAATGGATGTTCAGCAGGTTGGTGACGGCCATCGACAGCCCGGTCAACAACGCATGCAACATGTAGAGCAGGGGCGCGAGGAACATGAAGGCAAATTCGATGGGCTCGGTGACGCCGGTCAGAAATGCCGTCAGCGCCAGTGACAGGAATATCCCGCCCATCAGTTTGCGCCGCTCCGGCAGGGCATTGCGGTACATCGCCAGGCACGCAGCAGGCAGGCCAAACATCATCACCGGAAACATGCCGGTCATGAACTGCCCGCCCTTGGGGTCGCCTGCAAAGTAACGGGTCAGGTCGCCGGTCACTACTTGTCCGGCTTCGTTGGTAAAGCTGCCGAACACGAACCATGCCATGTTGTTGAGGATGTGGTGCAGCCCGGTGATGATCAGCAGTCGATTTAACACACCAAAAATGAACGCCCCGATGCTGCCGCTTTCGAGCAGCAATACCCCCAGGCTGTTGATGCCGTGCTGGATCGGCGGCCAGATCAGGCCGAACACCACGCCCAGGCCTACAGCGGCAAACCCGGTGACAATCGGCACAAAGCGCCTGCCACCAAAAAACGCCAGGTACTCCGGCAGTTTGATGTCCTTGAAACGGTTGTACAGCCCCCCGGCCATCAGGCCGCTGACGATCCCGGCGAGCATGCCCATATTGATGCTGGCATCGAGCACCTTGAGGGTCGAGACCAGTACCAGGTAACCGATGGCTCCGGCCAGGCCCGCGGTACCGTTATTGTCGCGGGCAAAACCCACGGCAATGCCGATGGCGAAGATCAGCGCCAGATTGGCGAAAATCGTGTTGCCCGCATCGTGGATGATGGCGATGTTCAGTAAGTCGGCGTCGCCCAGACGCAGTAACAAACCGGCAATCGGCAGGATCGCAATGGGCAGCATCAGCGCCCGGCCAAGCCGTTGCAGGCCTTCGATGAAGTGTTGATACATGAGAGGTTCTCCGTTGTTTTTGTTGTTGTCAGTCGGAAAGTGGCCAGTGCTGGCGGCAGGCTTCACGCACTGCGGTGGCACTGCTCAGGTTCAAGAGTGTTTTGCTGATGGATTGGCACATCCCGGCATCCAGTTGCCGTACCCGGTCCTTGATTTCGCCGATTTGCAGCGGGCTTACCGACAGTTCGCGCACCCCCAGCCCAATGAGTACCGGGGTGGCCAGAGGGTCGCTGGCCAGTGCGCCGCACACCCCGACCCAACGTTGGTGCAGGGCCGCCCCGGCGCAGGTATGGGCAATCAGGCGCAACAGTGCCGGGTGCAAGGCATCGACCCGCGCGGCCAGCCCGGCATGGTCGCGGTCCATGGCCAGGGTGTATTGCGACAAGTCGTTGGTGCCGATGGACAGAAAGTCCGCATGCTCGGCCAGTTGCTCAGCCAGCAAGGCCGCTGCCGGGACCTCAATCATCACCCCCAGCTGCGCACGCTCGCTCAAGCCCAGCTCGATGCACAGGGCATCAAGCCGCTGCCGGATCTGCAGCAGCTCGTCCACCTCGGTAATCATCGGCAGCAGGATGCGGCAGCGTTGCGCCGGGCTGACTTGCAGCAAGGCACGCAGCTGCCGGTCGAGCACCTGCGGGTGCAGTTGGGCCAGACGAATGCCCCGCAGACCCAATACCGGATTGGCTTCGGCGGGTAACGGCAAGTAGTCGAGCTGTTTGTCACCGCCCACATCAATGGTGCGGATGATCACGGGCTTGTCGCCCATGGCGTCGAGCACGTCCTGGTAGGCCGTGATCTGCTCCTGTTCATTGGGGGCAGTGCTGCGATCAACAAACAGGAACTCGGTACGCAACAACCCCACCCCGTCCGCACCATTGGCGTGGGCGCTGGCGGCATCATGACTGGAGGCGACGTTGGCGGCGATTTCGATGTGCAGGCCGTCACGGGTCAGCGCCGGCTCATGGGCGCGCACCTGTTGCCGGGCAAAGCGTTGCTGGCGGGCGAGGGTGGTTTGGCGGACATGTTCGATACGTTCGGCGGTGGGCGCCAATTCCAGCCGGGCGTTGTCGGCATCGAGCACCAAGTGCTGGCCGGCGGGCAAGTCGAGAACCTCGCGGCCCAGGGCGACCAGGCACGGCAAGCCTTTGCCCCGCGCCAGAATCGCCACGTGGGAGGTGGCACCGCCGGCGGCCATGCAAAGCCCCGCGACGTTCTGCTCGCACAGCATCAGCAGGTCGGAGGGCGTCAGTTCAAAGGCGGCAACGATGGCGCCTGGTGGCAACTGGCACTGCCGGTTTTCGCCCAGCAGGGCGCGTAAAACCCGTTGCTGCAAATCACGCAAATCGTTGGAGCGCTCGGCCAGCAAGGTGCTGCCCAGGCCTTGCAAAATCGTGCATTGCTGCTCGATGGCTTCGCTCCAGGCGTGGGCGGCATCGCGGCCTTGGGCGATGGCGATATGGCTGGCCTGCAGCAGCGCACTGTCTTCAAGCAAGGCCAGGTGGGTGGCGAAAATCGCTTCCTCGTCGACCCGACGTTGCGCACGGGCGGTGATCAGAGTGAGCTGGATTTCGCCGCGCACCTGCTCCAGAGCCGTATTCAGCGCCAGTATTTGTTGCTCCGGGATGTGATTGCCGAGGTCGGGCGGCAGTTGCACACCGGCCAAATGAAACAGCGGACCGCTGGCCAGACCGGGAGCAGCGCATACACCGCTCAACTGTCCCGGTTGGTTGCTGGCCCTGATCGGTGCGGGTATGGATACGTGCGGTGCGGGTGTGGACCGCACTTTGCCCAGCGCGGCCAGAATCCCTTGCAGGGCTGCATCGGCATCCTCGCCTTCGCAGCTGACCTGCACCTCATCCTGCTCGCCGATACCCAGCGCCAACAGCCTGACAATACTGTCGCAGGGGGCCGAGTTGGCCCCGATGTGCAAGCGCGATGCGCTCTTGAACCCCAATGCGGTTTGCCGCACCAGGGCGGCCGGACGAGCATGCAGCCCGCCCTTATGGGTTATGCGCACACAGCCTTGGGCGTGCAGGCTCGGGTTGCCCGTTACCTCGGCTACCCCGACGGCCTGGCGCGCAACGACGTGCAGCAAAGGCTCACCGACCTGGGCCGTGTTCTGCTCAAGAAACTGCAACTCAAACTGTTCGCCATTGGTCAGCACCAGCACGCTGATCAGGCTTTTACAGCGTTGTGCAATGTAGTCGAGATCGAAGCGTATGAGCGGCTGGCCGCCGTAGACCTGTGCGCCGTTTTTTACCAGCAGCTCAAAGCCTTCGCCTTGCAGCTCAAAAGTGTCGATGCCCAGATGCATCAGCAATTCAGCGCCGTTTTCGGCACGCAACGTCAGGGCATGAGCGGTCTTGGCGACATGCACCACCACCCCGTCACAGGGGGCAAACAAACAGTCGTTCAGCGGGTCGATACCGATCCCGTCACCCATCACTGCACTGGAAAACACGTCGTCCGGTACGTGGGACAGCTTGATGATCGGACCGCTAAGCGGCGCGCTGAGGGTGAGCTTTTTATTATTGTGCATGGCGCGATACTCATTAAACCTGCGGTGTCAGTGGGTACGGGTCACTTTGCTTAAAAAACGCGGCTGGTCGGGGTCTAACCCTCGGGCTTCGGCCAGGCCTGCGGCCATCACGTAAAAACTCTGGATTGCCAGAATCGGGTCCAGATCCGGGTGTGCCGCCTGGCTCAGGGTCAGGTCGCGTTCGGGCACATCACTGGGGGCCGCCAGCAACACGCGGGCGCCACGCAGGCGCATGTCATGGGCCAGGGCCAGCAAGCCCGCCTGCTCCACGCCGCGCGGGGCAAAAATCAGCAGCGGGTAGTTTTCGTCGATCAAGGCCATCGGGCCGTGGCGCACTTCGGCGCTGCTGAAGGCTTCGGCCTGCAGGGTCGAGGTTTCCTTGAACTTGAGCGCGGCCTCCTGGGCGATGGCAAAACCTGCCCCCCGGCCGATCACCAGCAAGCGTTGGGCATCGCGCAGGGTGTCGATGGCCTTGCTCCAATCCTGGGTGCAGGCTTCGCGCAAACCGGCGGGCAATAAATGGCCGGCTTCGAGCAAGGCCTGGTCGTTGGCCCAATGCGCCACCAGCCGGGCACTGGCGCTCAGGGTGGCGATAAAGCTTTTGGTGGCAGCCACGCTGTATTCCGCACCGGCAGACAGGGGCAGGGTGTAGGCGCTGGCCTCTTCGAGCGGTGAGTGTTCGGCATTCACCAGCGCCACGCTCAATGCGCCACGCTCACGCAGCAAGCGCAGGCTGTCGATCAGATCAGGGCTCTGGCCCGACTGGGAGAAGGCAAACACCGCCTGCCCCTTCACCCGCAGCGGCGACTGGCGCAAGGTGACAACCGACATCGGCAACGAGGCCACGGGCACGCCCAGGTGCTGCATGGTCAGGTAGGCAAAGTAGCTGGCGGCATGGTCTGAACTGCCCCGGGCGAGGGTCATGGCGACATCGGGGGGGTTGGCCCGCAGTTCGTGGGCGAGGTCGGCCAGGAACGGGTCGAGATTGAACAGTTGGCGTTCGACCGCTTCACACGAGATCCGGGCCTCTTCAAGCATTTTGGAAGTCAAGCGCTTCTCCTTCGACCATGACGGCAATGATGTTCAGTGAACGGTCCAGGCGCACGCAGTCGGCCCAGCTGCCGGGTTGCAAGCGCCCGCGGTCTTCCATGCCGAGGTAATCGGCCGGGAACTGCGACAGGCGCTGCGAGGCTTCGGCCAGGGGCAGGCCGATTTTCACCAGGTTGCGCAGCGCCTGATCCATGGTCAGGGTGCTGCCCGCCAACGTGCCATCTGCCAGGCGCACGCCGCCCAGGCATTTGGTCACGGTGTGGCTGCCCAGTTGGTATTCGCCATCGGGCATGCCGGTGGCGGCCGTAGAATCGGTGACGCAGTACAGACAGGGGATCGCCCGCAAGGCCGCGCGGATCGCACCGGGGTGTACGTGCAGCAAGTCGGGGATCAACTCGGCAAACCGCGCATGGGCCAGCGCTGCGCCAAGGATGCCGGGCTCACGGTGATGCAGCGGGCTCATGGCGTTGTACAGATGGGTAAAGCTGCTGGCGCCGGCGTCCAGTGCGGCCACGCCTTCTTCATAACTGCCCAGGGTGTGGCCCAGTTGCATGCGAATACCGCGAGCACTGAGCTCGCCAATCAGTTCGATGTGGCCGGCAATCTCGGGGGCGATGGTGATGACCTTGATCGGCGCCAGGCCCAGGTAGTCTTCGACTTCAGCCATCAGCGCGGTGTGGGCGAAGTTGGGTTGCGCGCCGAGTTTTCCGGGGTTGATAAACGGGCCTTCAAGGTGCACGCCGAGCACCCGGGCGCAGCCGCTTGGGCGCTGCTGGCAAAAATCGCCAAGGGCACCGAGCACACGGCAGATGTCGTGATTCGGAGCAGTCATGGTGGTAGCCAGCAACGCCGTGGTGCCGAACCGCAGGTGAGTGCGGGTGATGGTTTCGAAGGCCTCACTGCCTTGCATGATGTCTTTGCCGCCACCGCCGTGAACATGCAAGTCGATAAAGCCGGGCAGCAGGTATGGCAGGTCATTGTCGGCCGGGTCGCAGGGGCGGCCTTCGATGCCGAGCACCTTGGCGCCTTGCAGCAGCAGGCGACCGCGAACCCAGCCTTGGGGCGTGAGGATGTTGTCTTCAGACATGGTCGGCTCTCCGGGCGTGGCGTGGCGTCGAGTAAGGGTTAGCGGCGCAGCTCGGCCACGAAGTCGTAGTAATCGTTGCGGCAATAGGTGTCGGTGACTTCGATGGGGGTGTTGTCTTCCAGGTAGCCAACCCGGGTCATCAGCAGCATGGCGGTACCGGGCTCGATCCCGACCAGCGCGGCAAATTCGGCCGAGGCGTTGACCGCCTGAATGTGCTGCAGGGCGCGAACCACCGGTTTGCCGATGCGGTCCAGGTGTTCGTAAAGCGAGTCGCCAATGACCTGCGGCTGTGGGATCAGCGATGCAGGCAGGGTGCTCATCTCGATGGCCATCACCGTGTCATCGGCTTTGCGCAGACGCTTGAGGCGGGCGACTTTGTCGGTCGGCGACAGTGCCAGGCGGATCAGCTCTTCGTGGGTAGGCGGGGTGATTTCCCGGTCCAGCCACTGTGAACTTGGCACAAAGCCTTTGAGCCGGAGCATTTCGCTGAAGCTGGAAAGCCGCGACAGCGGTTGCTCAAGACGAGGGGTGATAAAGGTGCCGGAGCCCTGGCTGCGGCGGATCAGGCCTTGCTCGAACAGCACTTCCAGGGCTTTGCGGGCGGTAACGCGGGACAGGCCTAGTTGTTCGCTCAGGCTGCGCTCGGAAGGCAGTGCCTGCTCGGCTTTCCAGACGCCAGCGTGAATCGCGGCTTCCAGGTTTCGGGCGAGTTGCAGGTACAGCGGCGTGGCCAGGGTGTCGTCCGGGCGTAGGGCAAGAAGCGTGCTCATGGGCGGTGTGTCCGATGCGGTTATTGGGTTTTTGTCGCTCGGTAATGCGGCAAAACTAATACCACTTTAATACCAAGTCAATGCGCGCAATCGAGGCTCGCCCAATGCAGGCAAGGGCTTGCAGGGTGGATTATTAATTTGGTGTTTAAGTGGTATTAGCGTGTTGGTGATGGCGTCGAGAGGTTGCGGGCCCTGTTGGGCCCGGCGGTGTGCAGTGGTATTAAACGCGGGGGAGAAAGACGCAGGTACGAGGGCTGGAATTTATTTTTGCTCAGGGGCGGATTTCAACCATCGTGCCGTCCTGAACCAGGTTCCAGACTTCGCGCATTTCGTAGTTTTTCATCGCGATGCAGCCATCGGTCCAGTCCAGGGTGTGGAACAGGTCTTCGGGGTTTTCTGCGCTGTCCGGTGTGCCGTGGATCATGATCATCGACCCCGGGTTCACGCCTTCACGCCGTGCGGTAGCCGCGTCACTGACATTGGGGTAGTTGATGTGCATGGCCAGGTTGAACTTGTCGCTTTTTTTGCGCCAGTCGACCCAGTACAGCCCTTCAGGCGTACGTTTGTCGCCCTCGCGCATTTTTGGCCCCTTGGGTTGTTTGCCCAATGAAATGCGGTAGGTCTTGATCGGTTTGCCGTCGCTGATCAGTTGCAGCTTGCGCGCAGACTTGAGGACCAGGACCTTTTCGATGCTTTGCCCGCCATGGATCGGCAGTGCCGACGGGGTTGACTGAAGTACCTGGTTTTTATCGACGGGTTTGCCGTTCACGGTGATGACAACAGAAGCCTGGCAGGTAACGGCAAACGACAGGCAGAGAGCAGCGAGCAACCAACGCATTAGGGGGATATTCCTGAGGTGCAAGGCAAACAGCATTATTGTTGGGGTTTGATCAGGCTGGCCAGAGGCGCTACAGCCTCGCTGCGCACGGGGTAAGTGTCACCCGCGCGGTCAGCGAAAAAGCATTCTAAGGTACGGCTGACCGTGCGAAAAGCCAGCTCTGACCAAGGGATGTCG
The DNA here is from genome assembly GCF_055408345.1 of Pseudomonas sp. B424. NCBI lineage: Bacteria > Pseudomonadati > Pseudomonadota > Gammaproteobacteria > Pseudomonadales > Pseudomonadaceae > Pseudomonas > Pseudomonas sp. B424. The sequence continues at coordinate 14,439 of NZ_JBUZTL010000028.1, forward strand.
GTCTCTTCGAAGAGCCGGACTTCAAGGCTCTCTTCCCCGGCGGAAAATTCGAGGTTTTGCAGCTCGGCGCGGTAGAAAATATGCACCTGATTAATGTGCGGCACATCGATCAGGGTGTAGATGTTCAGGTTCTCAACGACGGCACAGGCTTCTTCGAGGGTTTCGCGCCGGGCGGCCTGTTCTACCGTCTCGCCGTTCTCCATAAACCCGGCGGGCAGTGTCCAGTAACCTTTGCGGGGCTCAATGGCGCGCCGGCACAACAGCACTTGCGTGCCCCAGGTGGGCAGGCAGCCGGCAACGATATTGGGGTTCTGGTAGTGGACGGTGTGGCAGTGGTCGCACACATAGCGCAGGCGTGAATCGCCTTGCGGGATATGCTGGCTGACGGAATGGCCGCACAAATTGCAAAATTTCATGCTGTGGTCTCTGGGTACTGCGCCTATCTTGGGGGGTGGAGCGGGCCCTCGGCAAGTGCGGCATGGTTGGCTGCGACACTGTGGGGCTTGGGTGCCCGGCAAGATTTGGTGCATGATGCCCGATAAGTGACGGATCGAGATGACCTATGCTGGACGAGCTGCTTGGCCGTGTAAGCCGCTACACCCCGCGTACGCTGGAAACAGAACGCTACTTTCCGGAGGCCGCCGTGCTGTTGCCGGTAACGCGCAGTGATGAGCCCGAGCTGATCCTGACCCTGCGTGCCAGCGGGTTGTCGACCCACGGCGGTGAAGTGGCCTTCCCCGGCGGGCGCCGCGATCCGGAAGACCCGGACCTGGTGTTTACCGCCCTGCGCGAGGCAGAAGAAGAAATCGGCCTGCCGCCGGGTCTGGTCGAAATTATCGGCCCCCTCAGCCCCTTGATCTCTTTGCACGGTATCCGCGTGACGCCTTACGTCGGCCTGGTGCCGGACTACGTCGAATACCTGGCCAACGATGCCGAAATCGCTGCGGTGTTCAGCGTGCCGCTGGAGTTCTTCCGCCAGGACCCGCGTGAGCACACCCATCGCATCGATTATCAGGGGCGCAGCTGGTATGTGCCGAGCTACCGTTTTGGCGTTTACAAAATCTGGGGGCTCACGGCAATCATGATCGTCGAGCTGATGAACCTGCTGTACGACGACGTCAATATCAACCTGCATTCCCCGCCTGAACGCTCCATTTCCATATAAAGAGCTGTCAGCAGACAGCCACGCCTGCCTTGAGGACATCAGCATGAAATACAGCCTGGGCGACTCGCTCGTCGAAACCCATCCCGAGAGCTGGACAGCTCCCAATGCCACCCTGATCGGCAAGGTGCGGCTGGAGGAGGGGGCCAGTGTCTGGTTTAACGCCGTGTTGCGCGGCGATAACGAGCTGATCCTGATTGGCAAGCACAGCAACGTGCAAGATGGCGCGGTGATGCATACCGACATGGGTTATCCGCTGACCTTGGGCACGGGCGTGACCATCGGCCACAACGCCATGCTGCATGGCTGTACGGTGGGCGATTACAGCCTGATCGGGATCAATGCGGTAATCCTCAATGGCGCCAAAATCGGCAAGCATTGCATCATCGGCGCCAATTCGCTGATCGGCGAGGGCAAGGAAATCCCTGACGGTTCGCTGGTCATGGGGTCGCCGGGCAAGGTGGTACGCGACCTGACCGAGGACCAGAAAAAACTGCTGGAGGCCAGCGCAGCGCACTACGTGAAGAACGGCCAGCGTTATGCCCGTGACCTGAAGGTGCAAGAGCAATGAGCGAGACGGAGCGCCCGGTTGCCTCGCCCTGCGTGAACATTTGCGCACTGGACGACGATGACGTGTGCAGCGGCTGCCAGCGCACCGTGGCGGAAATTACCCGTTGGAGCCGCATGACCAACCCCGAGCGCCGCGAGGTGCTGGTGTTGTGCCATGAGCGGGCGAAGGCCAGCGGGATGTGGATGCCGAACTCCCGATAGAGTTTTTTGGGGGCACTCCCCGGCTACACAGTTCTGAGCGACTCAAGTACCCTGTGCGCCTTATTTAGAGGTGTCGCCCGCTCCCATGCTGTTTCTTATCGCTTATATCGCCAGCGTCGTGCTGATCAACTTCGCGTTCTCCACGGCGCCGCATCTGGACATTATCTGGTCAGCCTGGGGCGGGCTGGTGTTCGTGTTGCGCGATATGGTGCAAACCCGCTTTGGCCACGGCGCCCTGTTGGCCATGCTGGCGGCGCTGGTGCTGTCGTATATCACTTCAGATCCTTCGATTGCCCTGGCCAGCGCTACTGCGTTCGCGGTATCGGAGTGCATCGACTGGCTGGTGTTCAGCATCACCAGGCGCCCTTTGCATGACCGCCTGTGGATCAGCTCAGCGCTGAGTATTCCCATTGATACCTTTATCTTTTTCGGCATGATCGACGCGTTCACCCCCGGCGTGATTCTGATCGCCATGGCTTCCAAATTCGCCGGTGTTACCTGCGTCTGGCTGGCAATGGCCTGGCGTTTACGCAAGGCCGCTGTCTAGGGCCGTTATCCCCCTGCAGGCGCAAGCTTTGCGCGCGCCTTCGATGATTTTGTTTCCTTGAGGACCTGAAATGACCCGTATCGGAACTCCACTGTCGCCGACCGCGACCCGCGTATTGCTGTGTGGCTGCGGTGAGCTGGGCAAAGAAGTTGTCATCGAACTGCAGCGTCTGGGGGTCGAAGTGATCGCCGTCGACCGCTACGCCAATGCACCGGCCATGCAGGTTGCCCATCGCAGCCACGTGATCAACATGCTCGATGGCGCAGCCCTGCGCGCCGTGATCGAAGCAGAAAAGCCGCACTTTATCGTCCCGGAAATCGAAGCCATCGCCACTGCGACCCTGGTGGAACTGGAAGCTGAAGGCTTCACCGTGATCCCGACTGCACGTGCTACTTCGCTGACCATGAATCGCGAGGGCATTCGCCGTCTGGCGGCAGAAGAGCTGGACCTGCCGACCTCGCCGTACCATTTTGCCGATACCTTCGAGGACTACAGTGCTGCGGTGCTGGACCTGGGCTTCCCGTGCGTGGTCAAGCCGGTGATGAGTTCGTCGGGCAAAGGCCAGAGCCTGTTGCGCAGCGCCGACGACGTAAAGGCGGCCTGGGATTACGCACAGGAAGGCGGTCGTGCGGGCAAGGGTCGGGTCATTGTTGAAGGTTTTATCGACTTCGATTACGAAATCACTCTGCTCACCGTGCGCCATGTTGGCGGCACCACGTTCTGCGCGCCGGTCGGTCACCGTCAGGAGAAGGGCGATTACCAGGAATCCTGGCAGCCACAGGCCATGAGCCCGATTGCGCTGGCCGAGTCCGAGCGAGTGGCCAGGGCAGTCACCGAGGCGCTGGGTGGTCGCGGTCTGTTTGGTGTAGAGCTGTTTATCAAAGGCGATCAGGTGTGGTTCAGCGAAGTCTCGCCGCGCCCCCATGACACCGGTCTGGTTACCCTGATTTCTCAGGATTTGTCGCAATTCGCGCTGCATGCGCGGGCGATTCTGGGCCTGCCGATCCCGTTGATCCGTCAGTTCGGGCCTTCGGCTTCGGCGGTGATTCTGGTTGAGGGGCAATCGACCCAGACCGCATTCGCCAACCTGGGCGCGGCCCTGAGCGAGCCGGACACGGCCTTGCGTCTGTTCGGCAAGCCAGAGGTCAATGGTCAGCGCCGCATGGGCGTGGCGCTGGCGCGGGATGAGTCGATTGAGGCTGCACGGGCCAAAGCGACCCGTGCTGCCAAAGCCGTAGTTGTAGAACTGTAAAAAACTTGTGGGAGCGGGCTTGCTCGCGATTGCAGCGCCTCGGTTCATCCGATGTTCCGAGTTGTCCGAATCGCGAGCAAGCCCGCTCCCACAGGTTGAGTGTTGCTTCAGGCCACCTTGTTCAGGTCAGCCTCTTTCGTTTCTTTCAGGCACAGCACAGCGATCAGGCTGAGTATTGCCGCGCCTGACACATACCCGCCCACCCAGCTCAAACCGCCCATGCTCACCAGTTTCTGGGCGAAGAAGGGTGCGGCCGATGCGCCGACAATCCCGCCCAGGTTGTATGCCGCCGACGCGCCGGTATAGCGCACGCGGGTCGGGAACAGTTCTGGCAGCAGGGCGCCCATCGGGGCAAAGGTCACGCCCATCAAAAACAGCTCGATGCACAGGAACAACGCCACCCCCCAGGTTGAACCGTGGGTGAGCAGGGGTTCCATCAGAAAACCGGACAGAACCGCCAATACGCCGCCGACAATCAGTACCGGCTTGCGCCCATAACGGTCACTGGCCCAGGCCGACAGAGGCGTGGCCGCAGCCATGAACAGCACGGCAAAGCACAGCAGGCCGAGGAAGGTTTCGCGGGTGTAGCCCAGGGTGGAGACACCATAGCTCAGCGAAAATACGGTCGAGATATAGAACAGCGCATAGCACACCACCATTGAGGCGGCGCCCAGCAGCATCGGTGCCCAGTATTGGCTGAAGAGCTCAACAATGGGCATTTTCACCCGTTCGTGTTGCGCTACGGCCTTGGCAAACACCGGGGTTTCTTCCAGTTTGAGCCGCACATACAGGCCCACCATCACCAGCGCGGCGCTGAGCAGGAACGGGATGCGCCAGCCCCACGAGCGGAATTGTTCATCGCTGAGGGTCAAGGCCAGGGTCAGGAACAGGCCGTTGGCCGCCAGAAAGCCAATCGAAGGCCCCAGTTGCGGGAACATGCCATACCAGGCGCGCTTGCCTTTGGGGGCGTTCTCGGTGGCCAGCAGTGCGGCACCGCCCCATTCGCCACCCAACCCCAGGCCTTGGCCGAAGCGCAGTACGCAGAGCAGGATCGGGGCCCAGGCGCCAATCGTGGCGTAACCCGGCAATACGCCGATCAGCGTGGTACACACGCCCATCAACAGCAGGGATGCAACCAGGGTGGATTTGCGCCCGACCCGGTCACCGAAGTGGCCGAATAGAAATGAGCCCAGCGGGCGGGCAAGAAACGCGATACCGAAGGTCAGAAACGCCGACAGCATTTGTGCTGTGCCGGAAGTCTGGGGGAAAAATACCGGGCCGATGACCAGTGCTGCAGCGGTGGCATACACATAGAAGTCGTAAAACTCGATGGCCGTGCCAATAAAACTGGCCGTGGCAACGCGGGTTGCGGAGTTGACCGGCTTGTCGGGCACGGCTTCGCTGTAAATGGTGCTGGTGGTCATGCGCATATCCCTGACAGTTATGAACTCTTTAACCGCTATCCGCTTTTTCGGCGGATACGGCAGAGCGTTTTTTATGGTCGTTTAGCCCTGAGGGCTGGGTGTAAGCGCAATGATTATAGGGAGGCCAATCTGAATGTAACAAGGTCTTGCGGAGTGATTAAACCGCGGGTTTGACGCTGTTGTGCCAGATGAGTACACGGCTGACGCGGTTTTCTTCGGTCTGGAGGATCTCCAGGCGATAGGCGCCTATTTTCAGGCATACCGTGGTTTCAGGAATGGTTTCCAGTGCTTCGGTGACAAGGCCGTTGAGGGTCTTGGGGCCGTCGCAGGGCAGGTGCCAGCCCAGGGCTTTGTTCAGCTCGCGGATGGAGGCTGCGCCATCGATCACATAGCGTCCGTCAGGCAGAGGGTCGATATGGGGGTTGTCGATGTTCTGCTCATCCTCGAATTCGCCCACGATTTCTTCGAGGATGTCTTCAAGTGTCACGATGCCGAGCACTTCGCCGTACTCATCGACCACCACGCCCAGCCGGCGCTGCTGCTTGTGAAAATTCAGCAGTTGCAGTTGCAGCGGGGTGCTTTCGGGGATGAAGTAGGGTTCGTGGCAGACGTCCAGCAATGCCTCTTTGGTCAGGCTGGCATCCGGCAGCATGTGTTGAATGTGGCGGGTGTTGAGAATGGCTTCGACCTGATTGATGTCGTTATGAAACACCGGCAGGCGCGTGCGTGTGGTCTGGCGCAACTGTTCGATCAGGTCTTCGATCGGATCGTCGAGGTTGAGGCCTTCGACCTCGCTGCGCGGGATCAGGATGTCGTTGACCGTGATGTTGTCCAGCGCATGGATGCCGGAAAGCAGGGACGGGCGGCTGTTGGGCTGCTCATCGTCTCCGGGGCCGGTTTCGTTGTGAAGCTGGGGGGCTTCGGCACGGTGGGCTGCGTGGCGGGCGTTGCGTGAAAGAATCCCAATAAAGAACCCTAGCCCGGTAAACAACAGGGCCAATACTGCGAGCATCGGCCCGGGGGGCAAGCTATCCATAATCATCGCCCGTCAAATATGCAGAATGTATTCACGAACCAGCTTGCTGCCAAAATAGGCCAGCATCAACAGGCAGAAACCGGCAAACGTCCAGCGGATGGCTTTATGCCCGCGCCAGCCGAGGTGGTAGCGCCCCCACAGCAGTACGCTGAAGACGATCCATGCCAGGCAGGCCAGCAGGGTTTTATGCACCAGGTGCTGGGCAAACAGGTTGCCCAAAAACAGCCAGCCGGAAATCAACGACAGCGAGAGCAGCGACCAGCCTGCCCACAGGAAGCCGAACAGCAGGCTCTCCATGGTTTGCAGCGGCGGGAAGTTTTTGATCAGACCCTTGGGGTGCTTGTGCTTGAGCTGGTAGTTCTGCAGCGACAGCAGCAGCGCCTGGAACACCGCGATAGTGAACATGCCATAGGCCATGATCGACAGCAGGATATGCGCGAGGATGCCGGGCTGTTCATTGATGACCTGGACCGTGCCGGGCGGTGCGAACTCGGACAGCAGTACGGTCAGCATGCCCAGCGGGTATAGAAGCAGCAAAAGGTTTTCGACCGGTATCCGTGCGCAGGCAACGAGGGTTACGGCGATCACGGCCACGGCAATCAGGCTGGCAGCGCTGAAAAAGTCCAGTTCCAGCCCGGCAGGAGTCATCAGGTGGGTAAACAGGCTGGCGGCATGGGTGAGTACGGCAAGAATGCCGAGCGTCACCAACAGGCGTTTGTTCGCCTTCGCGCCCTGGCGCAGGCAAGTGCCTTGGTAGAAGGTCGCAGCGGCGTATATACAGGCGGCGGCGAGGCTGGGTAGCAAGCTGGGTGACAAGGTGAGCATAAATCCTGTTAGGCAAGCCCGAAAGGGCTGAGTTTGGCATACAACCACCTGTACACGAAAGACCACATAAGCCGACGGCAAGGTGTCGGACACGGCCAGTCTTCGCTATAATCCGCGACCTGCCCACGCCGCAGGCTCGCCGAGCATCAGTTTTACACGGGCTGGGCCGCAATAACCCCGGTCTACTTTGGGCCTGAAAGGATCGCGCATGTTTGAAAATTTAACCGATCGTCTCTCGCAGACGCTGCGCCATGTCACCGGCAAGGCCAAGCTGACCGAGGACAACATCAAAGACACCCTGCGTGAAGTACGCATGGCGTTGCTGGAAGCCGACGTGGCTTTGCCGGTAGTCAAAGACTTCGTCAACGCCGTCAAAGAGCGCGCTGTGGGCACGGAAGTGTCGCGCAGCCTGACGCCGGGCCAGGCGTTTGTGAAGATCGTCCAGGCCGAGCTTGAAAGCCTGATGGGTGTTGCCAACGAGGATCTGGTCCTCAATGTCACGCCACCTGCCGTTGTATTGATGGCCGGTTTGCAGGGTGCGGGTAAAACCACCACCGCCGGCAAGCTGGCGCGCTTCCTTAAAGAGCGCAAAAAGAAAACCGTGATGGTGGTCTCTGCCGACGTTTATCGTCCGGCCGCGATCAAGCAGCTGGAAACCCTGGCGGGCGAAGTGGGCGTTACGTTCTTCCCGTCCGACATCAGCCAGAAACCAGTGGCCATTGCGCTGGCGGCCATTGCTGAAGCCAAGCTCAAGTTCATCGATGTCGTGATCGTCGACACCGCGGGTCGTCTGCACATCGACGCCGAGATGATGAACGAGATCCAGGAACTGCACGCGGCGGTCAAGCCTGCAGAAACCCTGTTTGTCGTCGATGCCATGACCGGCCAGGATGCCGCCAATACGGCCAAGGCCTTTGGTGATGCACTGCCGCTGACCGGTGTGATCCTGACCAAAGTCGACGGTGATGCCCGTGGCGGTGCAGCCCTGTCCGTGCGCTCGATCACCGGCAAGCCGATCAAGTTCATCGGTATGGGCGAGAAGAGCGATGCGCTCGAACCGTTCCACCCGGACCGTATTGCTTCGCGCATCCTGGGCATGGGCGACGTGCTCAGCCTGATCGAGCAGGCCGAACAGACCCTCGACAAAGACAAAGCCGACAAGCTGGCTAAAAAGCTTAAAAAAGGCAAAGGCTTCGACCTTGAAGACTTCCGCGACCAGCTGCAACAGATGAAGAACATGGGCGGTCTTGGCGGCCTCATGGACAAGCTGCCCAATATGGGCGGTGTGAATCTGGCGCAAATGGGCAATGCCCAGGGCGCAGCAGAAAAGCAATTCAAGCAGATGGAAGCCATCATCAACTCCATGACTCCGGCCGAGCGCCGCGACCCTGAGCTGATCAGCGGTTCGCGTAAACGCCGTATTGCCATGGGTTCCGGCACTCAGGTGCAGGACATCGGTCGCTTGATCAAGCAGCACAAGCAGATGCAAAAGATGATGAAAAAGTTCTCCACCAAGGGTGGAATGGCCAAAATGATGCGCGGCATGGGCTCAATGATGCCCGGCGGCGGCATGCCAAAAATGTAATTTACCCGCCCGAGCGCTTGCGTTCGGGCAACTCGCAGCAATGCGAGACACCCGGCAAACCCGCACTGTGCGGGAGCTGACCTGTCGCCATTCGTGGCGACCTTGTTGCAAGTCTGTAGGGCATGCCGGTAGGCGCCAGAAAAAGACATTTGCAAATGTCCGGATATTCCTTAGAATATGCGGCCTTTCGGGCACCTATGCCCGCTGTGCCTTTAGATTTGCAGCACCGACTACAGGAACGATGTTCACATGCTAACAATCCGTCTTGCCCTTGGCGGCTCCAAAAAGCGCCCGTTTTACCACTTGACCGTTACCGATAGCCGTAACCCACGTGACGGTTCCCACAAGGAACAAATTGGCTTCTTCAACCCGGTTGCCCGCGGTCAAGAAGTTCGTTTCTCCGTTAAAGAAGACCGCCTCGCCTACTGGCAGAGCGTTGGTGCAACCATGTCTGAGCGTGTTGCTCAGCTGGTTAAAGAAAACGCTAAGGCTGCGGCCTGAGCAATATGAGCGTGACGCCTGAAGCTGCTGATGATTTGATCGTTATCGGCAAAATCTACTCAATTCACGGCGTGCGCGGCGAAGTGAAGGTTTATTCCTTTACGGATCCAATTGATAACCTGTTGGACTACAAAAAGCTGACGCTTCGGCGCGGCAATGATGTGCGACAGGCAGAGCTGGTCAGTGGCCGTTCTCATAACGGCAAGTTTCTGGTTGTAAAGCTCAAGGGTCTCGATGACCGTGACGAAGCTGGTCTTCTTCGCGAATTCGAAATCTGCGTGCCGCGTAACCTGTTTCCTGAACTGACCGACGGCGAGTACTACTGGTACCAGCTGCAGGGACTAAAAGTGACCAACCTTGAAGGGCAATTGCTCGGCAAGATTGTTGATCTGATGGAAACTGGCTCGAACGATGTCATGGAAGTCAAACCTTGCCCAGGTAGCCTGGATGATCGCGATCGCTTGTTGCCCTATACAGAGCAATGCGTGCTGAGCGTCGACCTTGCAGCTGGCGAGATGAAGGTGGATTGGGATGCGGACTTCTAAGCGTGGCTAAATTGCGCGTAGAAGTGATCAGTTTGTTTCCCGAAATGTTTTCCGCCATCAGCGACTACGGCATCACTAGTCGTGCGGTGAAACAAGGGCTCTTGCAGCTTACTTGTTGGAATCCGCGAGACTACACAACGGATCGACATCACACTGTGGACGATCGCCCATTTGGCGGTGGCCCGGGCATGGTGATGAAGATCAAGCCTCTGGAAGATGCACTGGTTCAGGCCAGAGAAGCAGCCGGAGAGGCGGCGAAGGTTATTTACCTGTCGCCCCAAGGCCGTCAACTGAATCAGTCGGCGGTACGCGAACTGGCGAATGAGGAAGCATTAATCCTCATTGCAGGTCGTTATGAAGGCATTGACGAGCGTTTTATAGACGCTTATGTCGATGAAGAGTGGTCGATTGGTGACTATGTACTCTCTGGTGGCGAGCTGCCGGCGATGGTTCTGATTGATGCGGTTACACGACTGCTGCCTGGAGCTTTAGGGCATGCGGACTCCGCGGAGGAAGATTCCTTCACGGATGGTTTGCTGGATTGCCCGCACTACACCCGACCGGAGGTGTATGCGGATCAGCGTGTTCCCGACGTATTGCTTAGTGGCAATCATGCACACATCCGGCGTTGGCGTTTACAGCAGTCCCTTGGGCGGACCTTTGAACGACGCGCCGATCTTCTGGAAAGCCGCTCGCTTTCTGGAGAAGAGAAGAAGCTGCTCGAGGAATATATCCTCGGGCGGGACGATAGTTAACAACGTATCGATGGTAGGTCAGTTGGCCTACCTTAGGAGCACAGCATGACTAACAAAATCATCCTTGCACTCGAAGCAGAGCAGATGACCAAAGAGATCCCTCCTTTTGCCCCGGGCGATACCATCATCGTCCAGGTGAAAGTGAAGGAAGGCGATCGTTCGCGTCTGCAAGCTTTCGAAGGTGTAGTGATTGCCAAGCGTAACCGTGGCGTGAACAGTGCTTTCACTGTTCGTAAAATCTCCAACGGTGTTGGCGTAGAGCGTACTTTCCAGACCTACAGCCCGCAAATCGACAGCATGGCTGTTAAGCGTCGCGGTGACGTGCGTAAAGCCAAGCTGTACTACCTGCGCGACCTGTCGGGTAAAGCAGCTCGCATCAAGGAAAAACTGGCTTAAGTCCAGCTTCCCGATGCAGAAAAAAGCAGCCTTCGGGCTGCTTTTTTGTTGCCTGAGATTTGTCATACCTTTGTCCAGTTGTAGGTAGTAAAAGCATGACTTTGCGTGAGCAAGAGATTCAACGCCGTACCGAATTGTCCGTTACCCGTATTACCAAAGCGGTATTCCCCTCGACCACCAACCACCACAACACCTTGTTTGGCGGCACGGCGCTGGCCTGGATGGACGAAGTGTCGTTTATCGCCGCGACCCGTTTTTGCCGCCTGCCGTTGGTGACGGTGTCCACCGACCGTATCGACTTCAATCACCCGATTGCAGCCGGCTGCATCGTTGAGCTGGTAGGGCGTGTGGTCAAAGTCGGCAATACCAGCCTCAAGGTCGAGGTTGAGGTGTATGTCGAAAGCATGAGCTGCGACAGTCGTGAGCTGGCGATCCAGGGCGTGTTCAGCTTTGTCGCCATCGATGACAACAAGCGCCCGGTGCCGGTATTGCCGCAAAACTTGTAGCCGCTGCCGCAGGCTGCGACAAGGGCCGAAGCACCTTCGTTTGAGGGGGCGCTGCGCAGCCCATCGCAGCTATCGTTCCTCGGCAGCGGCCACGGGTTTTGTGTCGTCTGCTTTCGTCTCAGGCCTCCCGCCGGATCAACGCCAGCAGCGTCCACCCGGTTCCCGGTTTCAATTCGCTGTCAGGTGTCACCACATGCACCCAGCCATTGCCATCTCGGGCGAACAGCAGGGTGACGCGCTTGCCGTGCAGGGCCTGGTAATCGTCCCAGGTAAAGTTCTCGGTCAAGTTCGTGCTGTACAACTCAGAACCCTGGCTTAGTTCGCTGGCCAACTGGCCATAGGTCAGTGCCGGGCTACCCAGCGCTTGCCCACGATACTCATGACTGGCGCGATGTTTATCGGTACGGCGACTTTCCTGGCCATTGGTCAAGGCAAACAGGCGCTTGGAGCCGAATTCGTGGTGAAAGCGAACGGCTGCCAGCGTGTTCAGCTCGCCCGAGGGCGATAGCGCGAGCAAGTACCCCAAACCCACCAGATCAAGGTGGGTTTCAGCGTGCTGTGAGGCCGGATTACCAAAGTAAGTAGGCAGGTTCTCCATGCGCGCTGCGCGAATGTTTTCCCAGTTGGAATCGGTTAACAAGACGCGGCTGCCCAGTTGCTGCAAGGCTTTGGCAATGACCCGTGCCGGGCCGTTGGCGCCGACGATCAGGAAGCCGCTGGGTGCGGGCTCGGCCACCTTGAGCAGGCGGGCCAGGGGGCATGCAGTTGCGCTTTGCAGCACCACGGTGCCAATGATCACTGCAAATGTCAGCGGGACCAGCAGCAGTGCGCCTTCATGCCCGGCTTCGTCGAGTCGAATCGCAAAAATTGCAGAAACGGCGGCTGCCACAATCCCCCGTGGGGCAATCCAGGCCAGCAAAGCGCGTTCACGCCAGTTGAGTTTTGAGCCAAAGGTCGAGAGCACTACGTTCAGAGGGCGGGCGACAAACTGAATAATCAGTAGCAACACCAGCACCACAGGCCCAAGACCAATCATGGCGTTCAGGTCCAGACGCGCAGCGAGCAAAATAAACAGGCCCGAGATCAGGAAAACACTCAGGTTCTCTTTGAAGTGCAGGATGTTGCGCACATCCACGCCTTTCATATTGGCCATCCACATGCCCATCAGCGTGACGGCCAGCAGGCCGGACTCATGCATCACCTCGTTGGAGGCAATAAAAACCGCCAGTACTGCCGCCAGTGTGGCCAGGCTTTGCAGGTACTCCGGCAGCCATTGCCGGCGTACTACATGGCCCATGATCCAGCCGCCAACGATACCGAACAGGCTGCCGCACACAATCACTCCGCCAAATGTCAGCAGGCTGTGGCTCAGGCCTTCGCCTGAGGCGCGGGTGATGATGAAGCTGTACACCACAACGGCCAGCAAGGCGCCTATGGGGTCAATGACGATGCCTTCCCAGCGCAGGATGTTGGCAATCGAGGCCTTGGGCCGTACCACCCGCAGCATGGGCACAATCACGGTCGGCCCGGTGACCAGCGTCAGGGTGCCGAACAGCAGCGCCAGCATCCAGTCAAAACCCAGCAGCCAGTGGGTGGCCAGGGCAATGATGGCCCAGGTCGAGAGCGCGCCAACGGTCACCAGGCGCTGTACCACGGTGCCAATTTCGCGCCACTCGGACAAATGAAGGGTCAGGCTGCCTTCAAACAGAATCAACGCCACGGCCAGGGATACCAGCGGCATCAGCAAGGGACCGAACAGTTCTTGAGGGTCAAGCCAGCCCATCACGGGCCCGACCAGGATCCCGCTCAACAGTAAAAACAGGATGGCGGGCAACTTCAGGCGCCAGGCCAGCCATTGCGAGCCCAGGGCTGCGATGCCGATACCGCCGAAAGACAGCAAAATCTGTTGTTCGGTCATAGGGTGATCCTGTAAGAACTTGTGGTTTATGGCATCCGCCGGCTATGAAAGACTAGCGGCCACTTTTGTACTTCACTTTTTATTTATGCACGGCCTCTGGCCAGTGCTTTCCGAGTGCCAATGCCAGCTATCGACAACCCGCTGATCGACCGTTTTCTGGATGCCCTGTGGCTCGAAAAAGGCCTGTCCGACAACACCCGCGACGCTTATCGCAGTGATTTGGCCCTGTTCAATGGCTGGTTGCAGGAGAAGGGTATCGAGCTGGCCAATGCCGGGCGTGAGCTGATCCTCGATCACCTGGCCTGGCGCCTTGAACAGGGCTACAAGCCGCGTTCGACAGCGCGCTTTCTTTCCGGAGTGCGTGGTTTCTACCGCTACCTGCTGCGTGAAAAACTGATCGCTATTGACCCGACTTTGCAGGTCGATATGCCGCAGTTAGGCAGGCCACTGCCCAAATCGTTGTCTGAGGCCGACGTTGAGGCCTTGCTCGCCGCGCCGGACCTGGGAGAGGTGATCGGTCAGCGCGATCGGGCCATGCTGGAAGTGCTGTATGCCTGCGGCCTGCGCGTGACCGAATTGATCAGTCTGACGCTGGAACAGGTCAACCTGCGCCAGGGTGTCTTGCGGGTGATGGGCAAAGGCAGCAAGGAGCGCCTGGTACCTATGGGGGAGGAGGCGATCGTCTGGGTTGAGCGCTACATGCGCGATGCCCGGCATGAACTGCTGGGTGGCCGCCCCAGTGATGTGCTGTTCCCCAGTCAGCGCGGCGAACAAATGACCCGGCAGACCTTCTGGCACCGTATCAAGCATCAAGCCAAAGTGGCGGGGATCGACAAGTCGCTGTCCCCCCATACCTTGCGCCATGCCTTTGCCACTCACTTGCTCAACCACGGTGCCGATTTGCGTGTGGTGCAAATGCTGCTGGGGCACAGCGACTTGTCTACTACCCAGATCTACACCCATGTGGCCCGCGCCCGCTTGCAAGACCTGCACGCCCGCCATCACCCGCGTGGTTAGACCGCAGTCGGCCGCGCAAGCCATCTGTGTTAGGCTTTGCCGGTTTAGAAAGCGCGCCGCCCCAATCCGGTTTTTCCCACGGGTGTTCAGGCCTGGCCGCTTTGTCAGTCTTCAGGAGTTCCCATGCGCGTGACCCAGATTTTTGCCGCCGCAGCCATTGCGTTGGTCAGTACGTTCTCGTTCGCCGATACCGGCGCCGAGCAAGCTATTCGCAAGAGCCTCGAAACGCTGCAACTGGATGTTCCGGTCGAGAGCATCAGCCCCAGCCCCATGGCAGGCCTGTATGAAGTCAAGCTCAAGGGCAGCCGCGTGCTTTATGCCAGCGCTGATGGACAGTTCATCGTTCAAGGCTATATGTTCCAGCTCAAGGACGGTAAGCCGGTCAACTTGACCGAGCGGGCCGAGCGGGTTGGCGTCGCCAAGTTGATCAATGGCATTCCGGTAGCAGAAACCGTGGTTTACCCGGCCATTGGCGAAACCAAGTCGCATATCACGGTCTTTACCGACACCACTTGCCCGTATTGCCACAAGTTGCACGCCGAAATCCCGGAACTGAACAAAATGGGGATTGAAGTGCGATATGTTGCGTTCCCGCGTCAGGGTCTTGGGTCTGCCGGTGACCAGCAGTTGCAGGCGGTCTGGTGCTCCAAGGACAAAAAAGACGCGATGGACAAAATGACTGACGGCAAAACGGTCGAGGCGCCAAAATGCGCCAACCCGGTCGCCAAGCAGTTCGCGATGGGGCAGTCCATCGGTGTTAATGGCACGCCTGCCATTGTTTTGGCAGACGGTCAGGTAATTCCTGGCTATCAGCCAGCTGCACAGGTTGGCAAGCTGGCACTCAGTGTTAAATAATCCTGCGTCGTCAAGGTAAGCCTTTGACGATCATGGCAGGGCAGCTCAACTGCCCGGCTATTAATAGAGAACCGTGGCAATCCACGGTTGTTTTCCACGGCCGACCTTGAGTCGGCCGTTTTATGGGGAGTTCAGCGTGAATCCGGTCAAAGTAGGTATCTGTGGGCTCGGGACCGTCGGTGGCGGCACCTTCAACGTACTAAAGCGTAACGCCGAGGAGATTGCCCGCCGTGCCGGGCGTGGTATCCAGGTTGCGCAAATTGCAATGCGTACGCCAAACCCTCAGTGCGACATTACCGGTACCCCCATTACCAACGATGTATTCGCTGTTGCGACCAACCCTGAAATCGACATCGTCATCGAGCTGATTGGTGGTTACACCATCGCCCGTGAACTGGTGCTCAAGGCCATTGAAAATGGCAAGCACGTGGTCACTGCCAACAAGGCACTGATTGCCGTTCACGGTAACGAAATCTTCGCCAAGGCCCAGGAAAAGGGCGTGATTGTCGCGTTCGAAGCCGCCGTTGCTGGCGGTATCCCGGTGATCAAGGCCATCCGTGAAGGCCTGTCGGCCAACCGCATCAATTGGGTTGCGGGGATCATCAACGGTACCGGTAACTTCATCCTCACCGAGATGCGCGAAAAAGGCCGCACGTTCGAAGACGTACTGGCTGAAGCGCAAGCGCTGGGTTATGCCGAAGCAGACCCGACGTTCGACGTTGAAGGGATTGATGCGGCACACAAACTGACGATTCTGGCGTCCATTGCTTTCGGTATCCCGCTGCAATTCGACAAGGCCTACACCGAAGGCATTACCAAGCTGACAACTGCTGATGTGAATTACGCAGAAGCCCTGGGCTACCGCATCAAGCATCTGGGCGTTGCGCGCAGCACGGCCAACGGTATCGAGTTGCGGGTTCACCCGACGCTGATCCCGGCAGATCGCTTGATCGCCAACGTCAATGGCGTGATGAACGCTGTGATGGTCAATGGTGACGCTGCAGGTTCGACCCTGTTCTACGGCGCAGGCGCTGGCATGGAGCCTACGGCTTCGTCAGTGGTTGCCGATCTGGTGGACGTGGTTCGTGCCATGACCAGCGACCCTGAAAACCGCGTACCGCACCTGGCCTTCCAGCCGGACTTGTTGTCCGATCACCCGATCCTGCCGATCGAAGCATGCGAAAGCGCCTACTATTTGCGCATCCAGGCCAAAGATCACCCGGGCGTACTGGCTCAAGTGGCCAGTATCTTGTCCGAGCGTGGCATCAACATCGAATCGATCATGCAGAAAGAAGTCGAAGAGCACGACGGTCTGGTGCCAATGATCCTGTTGACCCATCGGGTTATCGAACAGCACATCAACGATGCCATCGCTGCACTTGAAGCGTTGCAGGGCGTAGTGGGCCCGGTGGTCCGTATCCGCGTTGAACATCTAAATTAATTGATAGCGCCAAGTGGCAAGCTACAAGCCGCTTGGTGCTCAAACCGAAGGTTTGAAAACATGCGCTATATCAGCACCCGTGGCCAGGCACCGGCCCTGAATTTTGAAGATGTGTTGCTGGCCGGTCTGGCCAGTGATGGCGGTTTGTATGTGCCGGAAAACCTGCCGCGTTTTACCCAGGAAGAAATCGCCTCATGGGCAGGTTTGCCGTACCACGAGTTGGCCTTTCGGGTGATGCGCCCGTTCGTGACCGGCAGCATCCCGGACGCGGACTTCAAAAAGATTCTCGAAGAAACCTACGGCGCGTTTTCCCACGCAGCTGTAGCGCCACTGCGTCAGCTCAATGGCAACGAATGGGTGCTTGAACTGTTCCACGGTCCGACCCTGGCGTTCAAGGATTTCGCCCTGCAACTGCTCGGCCGCCTGCTTGACTATGTGCTGGAAAAACGTGGCGAGCGCGTGGTCATTGTCGGTGCTACCTCCGGCGATACCGGCTCGGCTGCGATTGAAGGCTGCAAGCACTGCGACAACGTCGATATTTTCATCCTGCACCCCAACAACCGGGTGTCGGAAGTTCAGCGTCGCCAGATGACCACGCTGTTCGGTGACAACATCCATAACATCGCCATCGAAGGCAACTTCGATGACTGCCAGGAGATGGTCAAGGCCAGCTTCGCCGACCAGGGCTTCCTCAAGGGCACACGCCTGGTGGCCGTGAACTCGATCAACTGGGCGCGGATCATGGCCCAGATCGTTTACTACTTCCACGCCTCCCTGCAACTGGGCGGACCGCACCGTTCAGTGTCGTTCTCGGTGCCTACCGGCAACTTTGGCGATATTTTTGCGGGTTATCTGGCGCGCAACATGGGCTTGCCGATCAACCAGTTGATCGTCGCCACCAACCGCAACGACATCCTGCACCGCTTCATGAGCGGCAACCAGTACGCCAAGGACACCCTGCACGCGACCCTGTCGCCGTCGATGGACATCATGGTTTCCTCGAACTTCGAGCGTCTGCTGTTCGATCTTCACGGTCGCAATGGCGCGGCAGTTGCCGGTCTGATGGATACCTTCAAGCAAACCGGCAACTTCAGTGTGGATGAAGACCGCTGGACCGAAGCGCGTCGCCTGTTTGATTCGCTGGCGGTTGATGATGAGCAGACCTGCGAAACCATCGCCCAGGTATTTGCCGAAAGCGGCGAAGTGCTGGATCCGCATACGGCTATCGGTGTACGGGCTGCCCGCGAATGCCGTCGCAGCCTGGATATCCCGATGGTGATCCTGGGCACGGCACACCCGGTGAAGTTTCCTGATGCGGTTGAAAAAGCCGGTATCGGAAAAGCTCTGGAGCTGCCGTCTCATCTTTCTGATTTGTTTGAGCGAGAAGAGCGCTATACCGTCTTGGCCAATGACCTGAAAGCTGTACAAGCCTTTGTCAGCCAGCATGGCAATCGCGGTAAGGCCCTCTAAAGGCATTTGTCTTACGCGTTGAAAAGCCCGTCATCTGACGGGCTTTTTTGTTTCTGCATGGCAGACTTGATCAGTTTTCGCCCCTGTATTCGGGCGGGTACCCGGTCAAGGATGCTGTCATGTTATCTATTCACCAGGCATTTGAATCATGGGTGTGCAAAGGGCTCGCCATGGTTTTTTTGATCTTTATGTCGTCGGCTGTTTGTGCCCGGGGATTGCCCTTCGGGCTTGCTGCAAGCTTTGTTGAATCCAGGCCGCTGCGGCTGGATATCACAGAGCGGCAGTGGCTGGCCGATCATGGAAAACTGCGTGTAGGTATCGCCATCGGCGACTACGAACCCGTAGAAATCACCAGTGACCGCAATCACTATCAAGGTCTGACCGCTGACTACCTGAGCATCGTTCGCGACAGGCTGGGCGTGCCTGTTGAAGTGCTGGGCTACAGAACGCGGGATCAGGCCGTGGCTGAGTTGCTGGCCGGGAACATCGATGTTTTGACCAGCGCCGGTGGTTTTGAGAGGGGAATCGAGGGCATTGTTTTTTCGACTCAATACATGGCTGATCAGCCCGTTCTTGTCGGTCGCGCAGGCCACTTCGAGCCTGTTAAAAGCTGGGCCGGCAAGAAAATCGGCTTTGTAGACGGGTACGCGGATACCCAAGCCGCCCATGGGTTTTACCCTGACAGTGAAATCGTAATCACGCCCAGTCTGAGCAGTGCTGTGGAGGCGCTGACTGAAGGGGATATTGATGTGTTCATTGCCAACGAACTCATCGTGCAGTCATTCAAGAGCTTCCGGCCCTATGCCGGGCTGCGCATTATGGGGGACAGTGCCTTGCCTGCCGGGGGCCTTGCATTTGCCACCCGTCTTTCTGACTCCAGGCTCATGACCTTGATCAACAGGGCGTTGGGAAGTATTGATGACGCCACGTCGCGCATGATCCTTTCGCGCTGGACGACCGGGCTTGAAGGCAGCATTGCGCAGCAACACATCAATCTGCTGCCCGGCGAGCGGGAGTGGATCAAGCGTCACCCTGTCGTGACCCTGGCGACCCAGCAATTTCCGTTGTACGCCTTCAGGAACGGGGATGGTCGCTGGTCAGGGCTGAGCGTGGATATTCTGGCGCGCATATCTCGAATGACCGGGTTGCAGTTTGTGTACAAGGAGACGTTTTCAACGGCGCAAACCCTGGACATGCTGAAAGCCGGCGAGGCGCAGATGAACTCAAGCCTCTCCCGAAGTCGTGAGCGCAAGGCCTTTTTGAACTTCACCCATTCTTACGGTGGAGCACCCTGGGTTTTTGTGGTGCGGGTCAATGATTCCCGTCTGGGGTCATTGGACCAGCTAGCCGGCAAGGTTCTTGTGCTCCCGGCCAGGCACGCTCTTGAAGACCTGATTCGACGTGAATACCCCGCAATTACCCTGCGTCTGGTCGATACCTACGCCCAGGCGCGGCATGCGGTGGCCAAGGGGGAGGCGGATGCGACGATCCAGAGTGAAACCCAGGCGCACCTGCACCCGCCGGGTCGTCTCAAGGTAGGGCGCAGTGTGGACGGGCAATGGTCTGCCGCCAGCTTTTCGGTGCCAGTCCAATACCCTGAGCTGTTCAGCATCATGAACAAGACGCTGGAGGCCATACCCATGGTCGAGATCCGCGCGCTGAGAGCCAAATGGTTGGGAGGCGTCGGCAAGCCGTTGGTTATCGAGAGCGGCTTGTATCATTCAGTCTGGTCGTACGGTGCGATAGCGGTTCTGGTTGCCATTGGGCTCATGTTGCTCTCATACAACCGGTTTCTGCGAAGGCAACTGCGTACCGGGCGCCAGTTTGAACGGGCCCTGAAGGAGCGGCTGGCACTCAATCGCCGCTTCCTGGATGGCATCCCGAGTCCGATTTTCGTGGTTGGCCTTGAGGGCGAGCTGATCACGTGTAACCAAAGCTATGAAGAGCGTTTATCGGTCCGGCTGGAGCGGATTTGCGGGCTAAAGGTTACGGAAGCCAACTTGTTCTCCGAAAAGCTGGCCGAGCAGTTTCAGCGTGAACTCATGCAAATGATTCAGAGCCGAAAACCTTACTACCAAAAGCGCAGAGTGAAGTTCAAGTCGGGATCTGTGGATATCTACCAGTGGACTGTCCCGTTTTATTCCGTATCCGGGCAACTGGAAGGGCTGGTAGGGGGGTGGTTTGATATCTATGAAGTAAAGAAATGGGGTTTGTAGCCCATTTCTTCATTGGAAAGGTCGGCGCTAGAAAGTTCTTATGCAGCTTTGGGAATCGTCCTATGTTTCTTGAGGGCTTAGCCTTCTAAAGTGCGCTCACTTGGCAAAAGCTGGTTTGTGCCATTAAGGCCCATTGATGCTACCTATGAAAGTACTGATTCTTGAAGACAACCCATTCCAGTTGATGACGTTGCATCAAATGTTGAACGCCTTTCGTATTTTCGACGTTCTGACGGCTGAAAATGTGGATGCTGCCCGCAATGCTCTGGCCGGGCGCGGGGCCATTGATGTCGCTATTTGTGATCTTTACATGGACGGGGAGTCGGGCCTGGAGTTGATCAGCGATCTGGCCCTGAAACGTAACGCCACGGCGCTGATCATCCTGAGTGCGGCGGCGCCTCATGTTGTCGAAATGGCGGCCTGCATGGCCCGAAAACAGGGGCTCACGGTGTTGGGCTGCCTGCCAAAGCCCGTGACCATTGGCGCGTTGGGGCAATTGCTTGACTCATACCGGCCGCCCTGCAGCAGGGCTTTGGGTGATAGTGCGAATTGATTGCATATGGCGGGGAACTTATTTCAGGCTTGGCGTGTCTTATCTTTTATCAGCAGGAGCAGGCTTATTGCTCCGATGCCTGTCGCCTGTTGAGCGGGTCTTAATGACCTTGTTAAACCCCGAGCTGTCTCCCCACTGCTCGGGGTTTTTTTATGTTTTTTTCACTGAGACCCGAACGTGGCTTCGTGCGCCGGCCCTATCCGGGTGAGCACCGCATTGATGCTGCGAATGACTTCACGACCTTCAGGTGTGTCGGCGCAACCGATGAAGATGGACTGATAGTCGGGAGCGCCCTGGATCGGGTAGAACTTCAGGGATTCGTCCGACAGCCCTTGCTCGTCGGCCTTGGCCTGAATCTCTGGCCAATACCCCAGTAACGCCTGTATGCGGCCCACATGCTGCATTTGCAACAGGCTACCCAGCGGGTCGTTGCCGTAATGAATGACGAGCTGGCTTTCGGGGCTTTGTGACAGTTGATTGTCGGTCCACTCGCCGTAGCTGCGCTTGCCAATTACCCCAAGCTTTAAGGCCCGAGCCTTTAGCAGCCCCTGCAGATCGACCTTTTGCTCATGGATAAAGGGCTCGATCAGTTCTTGATGCTCACGCGCAACGACCATGCCATTGCTGTGCAAAACTGCAACAGGGATGGAATAGACAATAGAGCTGGCACGAACGGGGTTCCAGATCAGGGCCGGATCGCAGGCCAGTGATTGTTCCTCAAGCATCTGCAATGCCCGCGCCCGGTTCACCTTAACCACGACATGCTGGTATTGCGGCATGCTTGCCATCAGAACGGGCATCATCTGGTCGATCACGCCCTGACCTTTGTTCGCGCCATAGAACACCGTGAGTGGCGGCAGGTCACGCAGCAGCCAGGTCAGCTGTGGCGCGGCCTGGCTGCCGGGTACCCAGCCCAGTAACAGCAAAGTGATCAGGCCAGGCCAAAGGCTTCGCCACTTCGAGCGATGAGTCATGGTGCTGAACTCCTTCGGTTGCCACCAGGAATGGGCAGCCCGCTTAAATGGCACCGGCTTGCTTGAGGTTGGCAATAGCTGCGGCGTCGTAACCCAAACCGCTTAACACCTCATGATTGTGGGCGCCCAATTCGGGGCCAACCCAATCCGCTGAACCTGGAGTATCGGACAGTCTCGGGACGATGCCGGGCATTTTGAAGTCTTTACCGTCAGGCAGTTTGGCGTGCAGGAACATCTCACGGGCCAGAAACTGCGGGTCAGTGAACATGTCTTCTGCCGAGAAGATACGGCTGGCAGGTACTTGCGCCGTAGTCAGCTGTTCAAGCACCGTCTCAAGCGCCAAGGAGCCGACCCAGCGGTCAATCACGCCGTAGAGCTCATCACGACGGGCGTCACGGCCGTCATTGCTGGCAAGCTCCGGGTCGTTCGCCAGATCGTCACGGCCGATGATTTGCATGAAACGCTTGAAGATGGCGTCGCCATTGGCGCCGATCTGCACGTGTTTGCCGTCCAGGCTGGTATGAATCGAAGAGGGCGTAATGCCCGGCATGATGTTGCCAGTGCGTTCACGAATGAAACCGAAGACATCGAATTCCGGCACCATGCTTTCCATCATGGCAAAAATGGCCTCGTAGAGCGCCACGTCCACCACCTGGCCCAACCCGCCGTTGACCTCGCGATGACGCAAAGCCATCAGTGCGCCAATCACGCCCCACAGCGCGGCAATCGAGTCGCCAATCGATATTCCGGTGCGCACCGGCGGGCGATCTTCAAAGCCGGTGATATAACGCAGCCCGCCCATGGACTCGCCGACCGCGCCAAACCCCGGCTGGTCTTTCATCGGCCCGGTCTGGCCAAAACCGGACAGGCGGACCATCACCAGCTTGGGGTTCAGGGCATGCAGTACATCCCAGCCCAGCCCGAGTTTTTCCAGCACGCCGGGTCGGAAGTTTTCGATCAGGATGTCGGCGTCTGCCAGTAGCGCCTTGAGGATGTTCAGGCCATCAGGATGCTTGAGGTTCAGGGTCAGGGATTTTTTGTTGCGCGCCTGGACGAACCACCACAGCGACGTGCCTTCATAGAGCTTGCGCCATTTACGCAAGGGGTCCCCGCCATCCGGGGACTCGACCTTGATGACCTGAGCGCCAAACTCGGCGCAGATGCGCGATGCAAAAGGTCCTGCGATCAAGGTGCCCAATTCGACGACTTTGAGGCCCGAAAGGGGTTTGGTGGCGAGTGGCATGTGGAATCCTTGTCCAGGGGGCGAGCGAGTACAGCCTTTTAACATAGCTGGCCGCTGGCAAGAAGCTGGCCGATTCGTTCAATGACGGTGTATCGGTTAGACTTGCCGCCTTTCTCCGTATCAAGAAGCCCGTTCATGGCACAGCCGTCCACGACCTACAAGTTTGAACTCAACCTTACCGATCTCGATCGCGGGGTCTATGAAAGCGTCAAGCAGACCATCGCCCGTCACCCTTCGGAGACCGAAGAACGCATGACCGTGCGCCTTCTGGCCTACGCCTTTTGGTATAACGAGCAGCTGTCTTTTGGTCGTGGTCTGTCTGATGTAGACGAGCCAGCCCTGTGGGAAAAAAGCCTGGACGACCGTGTACTGCACTGGATCGAAGTCGGCCAGCCGGACTCCGACCGCCTGACCTGGTGCTCGCGCCGTACCGAGCGCACCAGCTTGTTGGCCTATGGCAGCCTGCGTGTGTGGGAAGGCAAGGTGATCCCTGCGATCAAGAACCTGAAAAACGTCAACATTGCCGCCGTGCCACAAGAGATTCTTGAAGTCCTGGCCAAAGACATGCCCCGTGTAATCAAGTGGGACGTGATGATCAGCGAAGGCACGATGTTCGTGACCGACGATCGCGGCCAGCACGAAGTTCAACTGCAGTGGCTGCAAGGCGAACGCGGTTAATCAACACCCATTCAATACGATCAAGAGCTCCTCACCCGCTTATGCGCATCGAACCTCGTCCACTGCCTGAAACCCTGCCTTTTTTGGGCGAAATGCCGACCCTGCTGACGCGCCTTTACGCGGCACGGGGGGTTCAGTCCCAAGCTGAGCTGGACAAGAGCCTGGCGCGGCTGATCCCGTATCAGCAACTCAAGGGCATCGATGACGCCGTGGATTTGTTGGTGGTGGCGCTTGAACAGCGCCAGCGCATCCTGATCGTCGGCGATTTTGACGCCGATGGCGCCACGGCCAGCACGGTCGGCATGCTCGGTCTGCGCTTGCTGGGTGCGGCCCATGTTGATTACCTGGTGCCCAACCGCTTCGAATACGGCTACGGCCTGACTCCGGAAATCGTCGAAGTCGCGCTGACCCGCACCCCGCAGTTGCTGATCACGGTCGACAACGGGATCTCCAGCATCGAAGGCGTAGCCGCAGCGAAAAAGGCCGGCTTGAGCGTTCTGGTGACCGACCACCACCTGCCGGGCAACGAACTGCCGGCGGCGGATGCCATCGTCAATCCCAACCAGCCCGGCTGCGAGTTTCCGAGCAAGGCGCTGGCCGGGGTGGGGGTGATCTTTTATGTACTGATCGCCTTGCGGTCGCGGTTGAATAGCCTGGGCTGGTATCAGGACAGCAAGGCGCCCAATATTGCCGAGCTGCTGGACCTGGTGGCGTTGGGCAGTGTGGCCGACGTCGTGCCGCTGGATGCCAATAACCGGATTCTGGTGCATCAGGGGCTTGAGCGAATTCGAGCCGGGCGTGCGCGTCCGGGGCTCAAGGCGATTCTGGAAGTGGCCAAGCGCGACCACTCAAAAATCACTTCGACCGACCTGGGTTTTATTCTGGGGCCACGTCTGAACGCTGCCGGGCGCCTGGACGACATGAGCCTGGGTATCGAATGCCTGCTCACCGATGACGACAATGCGGCGCGGGAAATGGCGGTCCAGCTGGACGAGATGAACCAGGACCGCAAATCCATTGAGCAGGGCATGCAGCGTGAGGCGCTGGCCCAGCTCAAGGATCTGGCGATCGATAGCATGCCGTTCGGCTTGTGCCTGTTCGACCCCGAGTGGCACCAGGGGGTGATCGGGATTCTGGCCTCGCGTCTCAAGGAACGATATTTCCGCCCCACGTTTGCGTTTGCCGACGCGGGTGACGGCATGCTCAAAGGTTCCGGGCGCTCGGTGCCGGGCTTTCACATCCGTGACGCGCTCAGCGTGGTGGCCGCTCAGCACCCGGAGTTGATCAGCAAATACGGTGGCCATGCCATGGCCGCAGGCTTGACCTTGCCCGAGGCCAACTTTGCAGTGTTTTCCCAGGCATTTGACGCTGAAGTCCGACGTCAACTGCGTGAAGAAGACCTGACCGGGCGTTTGTTGTCAGACGGCAGCCTGGCGGTAGAGGAATTCCACCTGGAACTGGCGCGGGCCCTGCGTAATGCCGGGCCCTGGGGGCAGCACTTCCCTGAGCCGTTGTTTCACGGGGTGTTCCAGCTGGTCGAGCAACGCATTGTGGGTGAGCGGCATTTGAAAGTAGTGCTCAAAACCGAGTGCGGCAGCGTCAAGCTTGACGGTATCGCCTTCGGTATTGACCGCGAAGTGTGGCCGAACCCGACCATTCGCTGGGTCGAGCTGGCCTACAAACTCGACCTCAACGAATTTCGCGGCAACGAAACGGTGCAACTGATGATTGCCCATATCGAGCCGCGCTAGGTTCAACTCATTTTTGTGGGGGCTTTGTGTCGCTGCACAGGTCAGTGATTAGCAGCCAATGATGTGTGGGAGGGGGCTTGCTCGCGATTCAGGCACCGCGGTGTATCTGACTCACCGCGGTCACTGAATCGCGAGCAAGCCCGCTCCCAGCAGAGTCGAGTTGCGCCAGTAGGAAGTTTGCCGCGCCCCCCGTGCGATTTGAACTCCCCCTCATCCAGTGTTGTCGACTAGGCTCTAGAAGTACTTGGAGCCTGCCCACTGGAATTAGAGGTGACCCATGAGTCTGTTGCTCGAACCCTATACCCTGCGCCAACTGACCCTTCTTAACCGCATTGCGGTCTCGCCGATGTGCCAGTACTCAAGTGTTGATGGACTGGCCAATGACTGGCATCTGGTACATCTGGGCAGCCGTGCCGTTGGCGGCGCCGGTCTGATTTTTACCGAAGCCACTGCTGTCACCCCCGATGGGCGCATCACGGCCCAGGACCTGGGCTTGTGGAACGACGAGCAGATCGAGCCCCTGCAACGCATCACCCGCTTTATCAGGGCCCAAGGGGCTGTGGCCGGTATTCAGCTCGCGCATGCCGGGCGCAAGGCCAGTACCCATCGCCCCTGGCTGGGCAAGCATGGCAGCGTCAGCGTGGAGGAGGGCGGCTGGGTGCCTGTCGGTCCGTCACCGATCGCCTTCGATCCGCAGCACACCGCTCCGTTGCAACTGGACGAGGCCGGGATCAATGCCGTTATCCAGGCCTTTGTCGCCTCCGCCGTGCGGGCGCTGGAAGCCGGTTTTTCGGTGGTTGAAATTCACGCCGCCCACGGCTACTTGCTGCATCAATTCCTGTCGCCACTGAGCAACCAGCGCCGCGACCACTACGGTGGCTCCTTCGAAAACCGCATTCGCCTGGTGCTGCAAGTCACCGAGGCCGTGCGCGATGTGTGGCCACAAGAGCTGCCGCTGTTTGTTCGGGTCTCGGCCACCGACTGGGTGGAAGACGGCTGGAACCCTGACGAAACCGTTGAGCTGGCGCGGCGCCTCAAGGCTCTGGGCGTGGACCTGATCGATGTATCATCGGGCGGTACGGCGGCCAATGCCGAGATTCCTGTCGGGCCGGGCTACCAGACCCGCTTTGCCGAGCGCGTGCGCAAAGAAGCCTGCATCGCCACCGGCACGGTGGGCATGATCACCGAGCCCGCCCAGGCCGAGCATATTCTGCGCACGGGCCAGGCGAACTTGATTCTGCTGGCCCGTGAGTTGTTGCGTGACCCGTATTGGCCGTTGCACGCAGACGATGACCTGGGCGGTAAAAAGGCTATCTGGCCGGCCCAGTATCAGCGTGCCACCCACCGTGACCAACCGATCCATGAGTCCGATCTGCGCGACTGAGTCGAATCGGTTTTCACCACAAGCCCGCCTGTTTGGCGGGCTTTCTGGCTTCCCTTGAACCCTGTTACGAGAGGCTGCTTATGAGTACCCGTGGATTGCTTGATCAGTTACTGAAGTCCGGCCAGCAAATGCTGGAGAAAAAAACCGGTGCCCAAGGCGGCACTGCCAGCACCGGCAAAGGTGGTTTGGGCGGTCTGCTGGGTGGTTCCGGCGGTCTGGGCGGTTTGCTTTCCGGTGCCGGGGGCGGCGCCCTGGCGGCCAGTGCCCTGGGCATGCTGCTGGGCAACAAGAGTGCGCGTAAATATGGCGGGCAAGCGCTGACCTATGGTGGCCTTGCCGCGTTGGGCGTGCTGGCCTACAAGGCCTACGGCAACTGGCAGGCCAATCAGGGTTTAGCTCCGCAAACCGAGCCGCAAACCATCGACCGTGTTGCCGCACCGCAAGTGGAGCAGCACAGCCAGGCGATCCTCAAGGCCCTGGTGGCGGCCGCCAAGGCAGATGGCCACGTCGATGAACGTGAGCGGCAGTTGATCGATGGCGAGCTCAGCAAGCTTGATAGCGACCCGGTGTTGCAGAAGTGGCTGCAAGCCGAGCTGAACAAGCCGCTGGACCCGGCGGAGGTGGCAAGTGCCGCCAGCACCCCGGAAATGGCTGCCGAAATGTATATCGCCAGCCTGATCCTGGTGGATCAGGAGCATTTTATGGAGCGCGCCTATCTGGAAGAGCTGGCCAAACAGCTCAAGCTCGACCCGGGTTTGAAGGCCGAGCTGGAAGCGCAGGTCAAGCAGGCTGCGGCAGTCTGAGGCGAGTGCTTTTGTAGCCGCTGATCGCAGCCTCGTGCCTCGCCAGCGGCTACAGGAGACGTGCCGTTATTGATTAGGTTTTTTTGCTTGTTGCTGTGAGATCCGTCTCAACGTCTGTGCGAATCATTGCGAACCCTCGGCTATACTCACCATCATTTTGAATGGCCCCGAGGATTGACTGTGAAGAACTGGACGTTACGCCAACGCATATTGGCGAGCTTTGCGGTAATCATCGCAATCATGTTGTTGATGGTTGTAGCGTCTTACTCACGTTTGCTGTCGATCGAGAGCAGCGAAGAGACGGTGCGCACCGATGCGATTCCCGGGGTCTATTACAGCTCGATGATTCGCAGCGCCTGGGTCGACAGCTATATCCTGACCCAGCAACTGGTGGGGGCCGCCAACCAGCGTGATCTGACCAACGAAGACAGCAAGCTGTACGCCAGCTACGAAGATCGTTTGAACCAGGAGCTGGCGAACTATCGCAACACCATCTTTGACGGTGATGACAGGGCCTCCTTCAGTGAGTTCGAAGTCCTGCACAAGGAATACGACCAGATACTGGCCAACGTCATCGCACTCTATCAAAACAAGGAGTTCGCCCAGGCCCGTACCCTGTTCAACGAGCAGATGGCCCCGGCCTGGATGGCAGGGCGCAAGAAGCTCAACAGCCTGATCGATGCCAATCGCACCTCTGCCACCGAAGCCACTGACAACATTGCCCACGCGGTATTGACCGCCAAGATCAGCATGATCGTTTCCCTGGTCATTGCGGTGCTGGCGGCGGCGCTTTGTGGCTTCCTGTTGTTGCAGGCAATCATGTCGCCGATGAAGCGCATTGTTTCGATTCTGGAAGTGATGCGCTCCGGTGACTTGAGCTCGCGCCTGAACCTGGAACGCAAAGACGAGTTTGGCGCGGTTGAAACCGGCTTCAACGACATGATGACCGAGCTGACCTCACTGGTGTCTCAGGCCCAGCGCTCCTCGGTACAGGTCACTACGTCGGTCACTGAAATTGCGGCCACCTCCAAGCAGCAACAGGCCACGGCCACTGAAACAGCGGCCACCACCACTGAAATCGGCGCCACGTCCCGTGAAATTGCGGCCACGTCCCGTGACCTGGTACGCACCATGACCGAAGTGACTTCGGCCGCCGACCAGGCCTCGATCCTGGCCGGTTCCGGGCAGCAAGGCCTGGCCCGAATGGAAGAAACCATGCACTCCGTGATGGGCGCTGCCGACCTGGTGAACGCCAAGCTGGCCATCCTCAATGAGAAGGCCGGCAACATTAATCAAGTGGTGGTGACCATCGTCAAGGTGGCTGACCAGACCAACCTGTTGTCACTCAACGCTGCAATCGAGGCTGAAAAAGCCGGTGAATACGGCCGCGGTTTTGCCGTGGTTGCCACCGAGGTCCGGCGCCTGGCCGACCAGACGGCCGTGGCCACTTATGACATCGAACAGATGGTGCGCGAGATCCAGTCCGCGGTGTCTGCCGGCGTAATGGGCATGGACAAGTTCTCTGAAGAGGTGCGTCGCGGCATGTCCGAGGTGCAGCAAGTGGGCGAGCAGCTTTCGCAAATCATCCATCAGGTTCAGGCCCTGGCGCCGCGGGTGCTGATGGTCAATGAAGGCATGCAGGCGCAAGCCACGGGTGCCGAGCAGATCAACCTTGCGCTGGTGCAACTGGGGGATGCCAGCAGTCAGACCGTCGATTCCTTGCGTCAGGCCAGCTTCGCGATCGACGAGCTCAGTCAGGTTGCCGTCGGGCTGCGCAGCGGCGTTTCGCGTTTCAAAGTCTGATGAGCGATCCTCTGGCCAAACACGCGGGCGCCATGGTGTCGAAGCAGCGTCTGTTTCTGGTGTTCTACATCGGCGACGAGCGCTATGCCCTGGCCGCTACCGATGTGGTTGAGGTGCTGCCGCGCCTGCCGCTCAAACCCATTGCCCGGGCCCCTGCGTGGGTGGCCGGGGTGTTTGCCCACCGTGCACAAATGGTTCCGGTCATTGATATCAGCGCCATGACCTTCGGCCAGGCCGCCGTAGCCCGCACCAGCACCCGGCTGGTGCTGGTCAACTACCGTGGGCAATTGCTGGGGATGCTGCTTGAACAGGCCAGCGATACCTTGCGCTGTGATCCGGCGGACTTTCAGCCCTATGGTCTGGATAACCGCGACGCACCTTACCTGGGGCCGGTACGCAAAGACGAGCAGGGGTTGTTGCAGTGGATAAGCGTCGATGACCTGCTGAGCCCTGCCGTGAGCGCGCTGCTCTTTCCTGCAGCCGATGATCAGGCCTGCGGGCAGGTGACGGTATGAGTGGCGATCAACGGTTTTTCGATTATCTGAAACAGCGCATCGGTCTGGATGTGGCCTCGGTCGGCCCGGCGATAATCGAGCGTGCCGTTCGTCAGCGTCGCATGGCGCTGAACATGGACGATAACGAACAGTACTGGCAGCGACTGATCAGCTCGATGGACGAGCAGCAAGCCCTTATCGAATCGGTGATCGTGCCCGAGACCTGGTTTTTTCGTTACCCCGAATCGTTTGCCACCCTGGGGCGCCTGGCCAGAAAGTGCCTGGCTGAAATCGGCAGCCGCCGGCCACTGCGGATCCTGAGCCTGCCGTGCTCGACCGGTGAAGAGCCGTATTCGATTGCCATGGCGCTGTTCGATGCCGGTTTTGCAGCGCATCAGTTCAAGGTCGAGGCGCTGGATGTCAGCCCGCTTTCGGTGCAAAAAGCCCAGAGCGCGGTGTATGGCAAAAATTCGTTTCGGGGGCTGCAGACTGATTTTCGCGAGCGCTATTTCAGCCTTGAAGGTGACGGTTATCGCCTGTCGAGCCGAGTATGCGAGCAAGTCGGATTTCACGTCGGCAACCTGCTGGACCCCGCGCTCCTGGCCAGCCATGAGCGCTATGACTTCGTATTTTGTCGCAACCTGCTGATTTACTTTGACCTGAAAACCCAGAAGCAGGCGCTGGACGTCCTCAAGCGCCTGACACGTGACGACGGTGTATTGTTTATCGGCCCGGCCGAAGGCAATTTGCTGAGCCGTCTGGGGATGCGCTCGATCGGAGCGCCGCAGTCGTTCGCCTTTTGTCACAGTCAGGAACCCTTGCCTTCGTCTCGCCCGGTGCTGGCCGAGTTCAAACCGCTGCTGCGCTCACCGACGCCTGTGCCTGCTCCCGTGGCGGCACCGGTCAGCCGTCCTTTTGCCCCGCGACCTCAAGCCCGTACGCCACAAAAGCCGTTCCCGGTGAGCGATGAAACCGGCGTATTGCTTGCACAGATCGCCACCTTGGCCAATGAAGGCAAAAGCAACGAGGCCCGGGCCGTCTGCGAGCAGTTTTTGCAGCGTCATGACCCGCAGGCCCAGGTGTTTTACTGGCTGGGCCTGCTCAGTGATGTGCAAGGCCAGACCGCCCAGGCCCAGGGGTTCTATCGCAAGGCGCTGTACCTGGAGCCCCAGCATTCAGAAGCACTGGCGCACCTGGCGGCTTTATTGGCTTCCCAGGGCGATCATGCGGGCGCCCAGCGCTTGCAGGAGCGCGCTGCCCGTAACGAGCGTTCCGTTCACAGTGAGCGTAAACAATGAGCGGTTTAACAGCCCAGAGCCTGATTCACTCCGAAGCGCAGGCCATTGACGACTGCTGGAACCGTATTGGCATCTACGGCGACAAGAGCTGTTCGTTGCTGGTCCAGCATATTCACTGCCGCAACTGCGCCGTCTACTCGGCTGCTGCGACCCGTTTGCTGGATCGCTATTCATTTGAGCAGGAGCACCAGGAACTCTATGCCCCGCAAACCCACGAGCAGAAGGTTGCGACGCGCTCGCTGGTGATTTTCCGCCTGGGCGACGAATGGCTGGGGCTGGTCACGCGCTGCCTGGATGAAGTGGCGCCAATGCAAACGATCCATTCCCTGCCACACCAGCGCTCCCGGGCGTTGCGCGGTGTTGCGAATGTGCGCGGCGCATTGGTGCCGTGCCTGTCTCTGGTTGAACTGCTGGGCCTGGACCCCGGCGTACCCGGTGCCACCTCGTTGCGCATCATGCCGCGCATGCTGATTGTGGCGGCGCACGGCGGGCCGGTGGTGCTGCCTGTGGATGAGGTCGATGGCATCCATAACATTGAAGAACGCGAGTTAATGGCCGCGTCGCTCTCGGGCGAACAGGCCAGTGCCAAATACACCCGCGGTGTGCTGCAGTGGAATGCCCGCAGCCTGCGCTTGCTGGATGAAGATCAGCTGCTGAGCGCAATCACCCGGAGCCTCACATGACCCCCGAGCAAATGCGCGACGCCTCGTTGCTTGAGCTGTTCAGCCTTGAGGCCGAGGCGCAAACCCAGGTACTGAATGCCGGCTTGCTGGCTTTGGAACGCAACCCGACCCAGGCGGACCAGCTTGAGGCTTGCATGCGCGCGGCACACTCGCTCAAGGGCGCTGCCCGGATTGTCGGGGTGGATGCCGGGGTCAGCGTCTCCCATGTGATGGAAGACTGTCTGGTCAGCGCCCAGGAAGGCCGTCTGTATCTGCAGCCAGAGCATATTGATGCCTTGCTTCAGGGCTCCGATTTGTTGATGCGCATTGCCACGCCGGGCAGTGCGAATGTCGGCCCGGCCGACATTGAAGCCTACGTGGCGCTGATGGCCCGCTTGCTGGACCCGGCGGCGCCCGATTTGCGGATGGCGCCGCCGGAGTTCGACGTATCACAACTGCTGCTGGCGCCTGCACCTTCCACCCCTGCAGCTTTGGCTGAGCCCCGTGCCGAGCTGCCAGTGCCCGCCGAACCCGAGGCAGCGCCCGAGCCTGCGCGTCGTCCCCAGCGCCTGACCGAAAGCGGCGAGCGGGTGTTGCGTGTTACCGCGCAGCGCCTGAACAGCCTGCTCGATCTGTCGAGCAAGTCGCTGGTGGAAACCCAGCGTCTTAAACCCTATCTGGTGGCGTTGCAGCGCCTGAAGCGCATGCAGGGCACCAACCTGCGGGCTTTGGACAACCTCAGCGAACAGCTCAAGATCACGGGCCTGAATCATGAGGCCGAAGAGGCATTGAACGATGCCCGGCGGATTCTTGCCGAGTCCCAGGACCTGCTCAGCAAGCAGACCGCCGAACTCGACGAGTTTTGCTGGCAGGCCGGCCAGCGCGCGCAGTTGCTCTACGACACCGCGCTGGCGTGCCGCATGCGCCCGTTTGCCGATGTTCTGGTCGGGCAGGAGCGTATGGTGCGTGACCTGGGCCGGGCCCTGGGCAAACAGATTCGTCTGGAGATCGAGGGGGAGAAAACCCAGGTCGACCGCGATGTACTGGAAAAGCTCGAAGCGCCATTGATCCACTTGCTGCGCAATGCCGTCGATCACGGTATTGAAACGCCGGAGCAGCGGCTGCTGGCCGGCAAGCCTGCTGAAGGCCTGATTCGCTTGCGCATTTCCCATCAGGCCGGCTTGCTGGTGCTGGAACTGAGCGATGACGGTGCCGGTGTTGACCTGGACCGTTTGCGCCACACCATCGTCGAGCGTCAGCTGTCCACGGCGGCCACCGTGGCGCAACTGAGCGAAGAAGAACTGCTGTCGTTTCTGTTTTTGCCGGGTTTCAGCCTGCGTGACACCGTGACCGAGGTTTCGGGGCGCGGTGTCGGGCTCGATGCCGTGCAGCACATGGTGCGCCTGCTGCGCGGTGCCATTGTGCTGGAGCACACCGTACAGCGCGGCAGCCGCTTCCATCTGGAAGTGCCGTTGACCCTGTCCGTGGTGCGCAGCCTGGTGGTTGAAGTCGCAGACGAGGCCTATGCCTTCCCGCTGGCGCATATCGAACGCATGCGCGACCTGCATCCCGATGAAATCGTGCAGCTCGAAGGCCGGCAGCACTTCTGGCACGAAGGCCGGCATGTGGGGCTGGTTGCCGCCAGTCAACTGCTGCAGCGTCCGCCCAGCCAGAGCGATGACGAAACCCTCAAGGTGGTGGTCATTCGCGAACGCGACGCGGTGTATGGCGTGGCCGTCGAACGCTTTATCGGCGAGCGCACCCTGGTGGTCTTGCCGCTCGATCCACGCCTGGGCAAGGTGCAGGACATTTCGGCCGGGGCCTTGCTTGACGATGGTTCGCCGGTGCTGATCGTGGATGTCGAGGACATGCTGCGATCTGTGGATAAACTGCTCAACACCGGGCGTCTGGAGCGTATCGACCGGCGTAACCGGCACACCACCGAACTGACCCGCAAACGTATTCTGGTGGTGGACGACTCGCTGACCGTGCGCGAGCTGCAACGCAAGCTGCTGCTCAACCGTGGCTACGAAGTGGCCGTGGCGGTTGACGGCATGGACGGCTGGAATGCCTTGCGCGCCGAGCACTTTGACCTGTTGATTACGGACATCGATATGCCGCGCATGGATGGTATCGAGTTGGTCACGCTGTTGCGCCGTGACAGCCGTTTGCAGTCGATGCCGGTGATGGTGGTGTCGTATAAAGATCGAGAGGAAGACCGCCGACGCGGTCTGGATGCAGGAGCCGACTATTATCTGGCTAAAGCCAGTTTCCATGACGATGCTCTGCTTGATGCAGTGGTCGAGCTAATAGGAGGAGCCCAGACATGAGAATTGCCATCGTCAACGATATGCCCTTGGCGGTTGAAGCCTTGCGCCGGGCCCTGGCATACGAGCCGGCCCATGAAGTGATCTGGGTGGCCGCGGATGGCAAACAAGCGGTGAGCCTGTGTGCTGAGAACACCCCGGACCTGATTTTGATGGACCTCATCATGCCGGTCATGGATGGCGTAGAAGCCACTCGTCGGATCATGTCTGAAAGCCCGTGTGCCATTGTGATTGTCACCGTCGACCGTGAACAGAATGTCCATCGCGTATTTGAAGCCATGGGCTTTGGTGCGCTGGATGTGGTGGACACTCCGGTGCTGGGAGGCAGCAACCCCAAAGAGGCGGCGGCGCCCCTGTTGCGCAAGATCCTCAACGTGGGCTGGTTGATGGGCCAAAGTGAAAAACGGGTCGCCCCTGTTTCTGGCCAGCCCCGGATCCCGGGTGTACGCGGCGGGCTGGTGGCGATCGGTTCGTCGGCAGGCGGCCCGGCCGCGCTTGAAACCTTGCTCAAAGGGCTGCCGAGGGACTTCGAGGCAGCCATCGTGCTGGTTCAGCATGTGGACCAGGTATTTGCTGCCGGCATGGCTGAGTGGCTGAGCAGCTCGTGCGGGCTGGATGTACGCCTGGCCCGTGACGGTGAAGCGCCTCAGGTGGGGACTGTGCTGCTGGCGGGCACCAATCACCACATCCGCTTACTGAAAAACGGCACGCTGGCCTACACCGCCGAACCGGTTAACGAAATTTATCGACCCTCGATAGATGTGTTTTTTGAAAGTGTTGCCCGGTACTGGAATAGCGATGCGGTGGGTGTGCTGTTGACCGGCATGGGGCGTGACGGGGCTCAGGGCCTGAAACTCATGCGCCAGCAAGGTTTTCTCACCATCGCCCAGGATCAGAAAAGCAGCTCGGTGTACGGCATGCCCAAAGCGGCTGCGGCCATCGATGCTGCGGTTGAAATCCACCCCTTGGACAAGATTGCGCCACGCTTGCTGGAGAAATTTGCCAAATGACTGGTAAAACCCGGCAGGACTGGCTTGAAGGTAGTAATTCAGGTGAACGCGCATGAATGACTTGCAGTTGGACGACGTCAAATCTGACGAAAACTCGGCCATGGTATTGCTGGTAGACGATCAGGCAATGATCGGCGAAGCCGTGCGCCGTGGATTGGCCCTTGAGCAGAACATCGATTTTCACTTTTGTGCGGACCCGCATCAGGCCATTGCCCAGGCTATCCGCATCAAGCCGACGGTGATTTTGCAGGACCTGGTCATGCCGGGCCTCGACGGGCTGACCCTGGTGCGCGAGTACCGCAACCACCCGGCCACCCAGAACATCCCGATCATCGTGCTTTCCACCAAGGAAGACCCGCTGATCAAAAGCGCGGCTTTTTCGGCCGGGGCCAATGATTATCTGGTGAAACTGCCGGACAACATCGAGCTGGTGGCGCGGATCCGCTATCACTCGCGCTCCTACATGACGCTGCTGCAGCGTGATGCGGCGTACCGTGCGTTGCGTGTCAGCCAGCAACAGTTGCTGGACACCAATCTGGTACTGCAACGGCTGATGAATTCGGACGGCCTGACCGGGCTGTCCAATCGCCGGCATTTCGATGAGTACCTGGAGCTTGAATGGCGCCGCGCCTTGCGTGAGCAGACCCAGTTGTCGCTGTTGATGATCGATGTCGACTACTTCAAGTCCTTCAATGACACCTTCGGTCATCTGGATGGCGACGAAGCGTTGCGCAAAGTGGCTTCGGCCATTCGTGATGCCAGCAGCCGGCCGTCTGACTTGCCGGCCCGTTATGGTGGCGAGGAGTTTGCAATCGTACTGCCCAATACCTCCCTGGGTGGTGCGCGCCTGGTGGCGGAAAAGCTGCGCATGGCGGTCGAAGCCATGAACATCCCGCATATTTCGCCTGCTCCAGGCCGCAGCCTGACCATCAGCATTGGTCTGGCCACCATGACCCCGCAACCGGGCAGCAATTGCCGTGAGTTGATTTCGGCGGCGGACAAGGGGCTTTATCTGGCCAAGAAGAACGGGCGTAATCAGGTGGGCATCGAGTAGGGGGGACGCCAAACTGCGTAGCAGCTGACGAGCCGTGCGAGGCTGCGTCCGGCTGCGCAGCAGTTGTAAAACCATTCAGCCTTGTTGTTTCGGATATAACGAGGACTACGGTGTTAACTGCAATGCCGAGTACATATCCATTCGATGCATCACTTACCCGGCACGTTCCAGCAGTGAGTCCACCATGGCACGAGCCATCTCGACCGAGTGCACCATTGACCAGATCAGGCCGCGTTCAACATCGCTGCCCAATTCGGCCATTTCATCACGGGTGTGTTCGGCGCAAAGCAAATGCAATGAAACATGCGCCAGCGTAAGGTGAACATGGGTTGCAAAGTCGAATCGACCGGGCCGAAGGCGCGTTCGGTAGTCGCGGGAAGGGTTGAAACAATCGTGGGGCCGGGGCTTTAAATGCTTTGAGTACGCGTGTTTGGGACGCTTGCAGAGCGTTGGTATCGGGTAGGTCGGAATTTATTTTTTTCATGTATGTACTCCGTGGTGGGCAAGTAACCGCCAACATCCACTTCCACATGGAGGGTGGCAGTTGTACGCAGGTGTGGAGGGCCGACCACGGAATCGGCACACCCGTAGGTGTCCTGCGCACATCCGCCATTACATGAGTCTGGGGTTTATGCGCCAGTGGTATCGGACTTCCACATCCGTCCGTTGAGTATTCAACGAAGAACGCACACTAAACCCTGGTTTTGCAAAGGCGCAGCAACTCAAAAGCGGGGACAATCTTCTGGGAAGAGGCCCGCATTGGAAAGAGGAAATCTCTGACGGAATGCGTCAAAAGGCCATTTTTCAGGATTGTCTGTGTGATATTCCATGTTGCGCACCAAACCGGAGGCAGCCTCGTTCTACTCGTCAGCGGCTACAGAGTGTCATCTCTGCAAGCGAGCCAGCGTTTTTTGCAGGGTATCCACCAGTGTCCGCGTGGTCTGGTCTATTTCTACATTGACCCTGTCACCCACCCGCAAACTGCTCAAATTAGTCCAGGCTAGCGTTTGCGGGATCAGGTTGACCGTCACCGTGTGCTGGTCTTCATCAACAAGGTCGATGGTGAGGCTGCAGCCATGCAGACCGATAAAACCTTTTTTGAACATGTAGGCAAAGGTCGATGCGTCCAGTTGGAATACTGCAGTTACCGTTTCGCCCTGCGGCTGCCACGACACAATCTGTGCGGTACTTTCCACATGGCCGTACAGTGCGTGTCCGCCATTCTCATCACCCGTACGATGTGAGCGTTCGATATTAACTCGCTCATGAATACTTAATCCCTTGAGCGTCGTGATTTCGGCTGTTCGGTTAGAGATATCAAACGTGGCGGTGTTTGAGGAGTAAGCACTTACAGTCAGGCATGTGCCGTTGACCGACACGCTGGCGCCGATATCGACGTTATCGAACAGAGATGATTCCTGGGCCAGGACGATCCGTTTATGTCCCAACTCCTGATGCACGGATAGAACGCGGGCGGTGCCTTGTACTATTCCGGTATACATCAGTCCATCCTCCTTTTTAGCAGCATCAAACCTGTGGAGTACGCCGTTTTATAATCTTCGGCGCAATAGTGTTCATAGAGTGTTTGGTAATAATCGGCTATTGCTCGGTCCCGTATGCTTTTATCGAACTGGCCGTAGACCACAGAACCACTGCCCAAGTGCCAATCCCTGAAATCTTCAAAGGTCTCGAAGTCGACGGGTTCTTCAATGCGGTGTGAACGGATGATCTCGAAGTCGTGCAACGCCGTCATAAGTGAGCTTCTGTTGAACCTGAAATCATCGAATACCACAGGCTCTGTAATACACGGGTATTGCCGACGGATGTCCATTAGCACCCGCTCCTGGATTAACCGCTCACCCGGGACATAGTCGAAGTCGAATGCACAGGATAAATACAAGTAACCTCCCGGTTTTATGGCGTTGGACAGTTTATCGATAACGCTTTGTTCATTGGGAATAAACCAATGCAAACAAGCGGCGCAGACAGCCCCATCGAACAGCGGTAACTGTTCGAGGGGGTATTCAAGAAAATCACTCACCGTAAATCTGACATTGGGTGCCGCGTGGGCGCGGTTGGCGTACGCAATCATGTCCTCGGAAATATCAATGCCTACATATTGGTCAATTTTATCTTTGTCCGTGAAGAGCAGTGTATTGCCGGTTCCGCACCCGACATCCAGCAATGTGCCGCTGGGAGGTGCGAAGGACAGCAGTAATTTCAAACACCGTCTTTGCAAGTCTTTGGAGGTACGTTGATAGCCTTCGGGAGTAAACCAGATATTCTCCATTCTCTGTTTCCTTGTATTAGTCAGCGGTAGGGACCAAGCCATAGCGACCTTGCCCAGGGTTAAGCCCAAGGTTTTCTCTTACCTGCATGGGGGTGGCGGGGATCAATTCCTGAAGGTTGGCAATGGCCGTGATGCGCTCCAGCAAACTGCGATTACTGGCCAGGGTGGTGCGCTCGTTATCGAACCAGATATTGTCTTCAAGGCCGATTCGAATGCCGTGACCCGCGGCCAGAGCCAAAGTGTTGCTGCGCAGTTGATAGTTACCGAGCCCGGCGAAAGAACTCACTACATTGCTTGGCAACGTACTGGTAATCGCAGCAATGTGGGAAAAGTTTGGCTGCGCACCAAAGATATTTCCCAACAAGATATTGGCGTAAATAGTGCGAGGCATTAACGATTTCTTGATCAGGTTGTGCAGGTAGTTCGACATGCCGCTATCAAATATCTCAACCTCGGGCGAGATGCCTTTTAACACCATTTCCTGGGCGAGATAGTTGATCGTGCTGGGTGCATTAATGCTGGGTTGAGTGGAAAAGTTCATGGACGATAACGTCAATGAACCCATATCTGGTTTTGCTTCACCGTCTAATGAAAGGGGAAGCGCTCTGAGGGCAGGGTCGGAAACATTTCGACCACTCAGGGATACGCATAAAATCAGTTGTTTATTATGTTTTCTGATGCCTTCGATGATCGTGGCAAAGGTGATGAGGTCGCAGGTGGGTTCGCCGGTTTTTTTATCCCTGGCGTGCAAGTGAGCAATGGAGGCGCCCAGTTCGGCGGCCATCAACACATCTTCGATGATTTCAGAGGTGCTGATCGGCGTGTGGTGATTCATCTGTTTGGTTGGTAGCATGCCTGTGGGTGAGAAATTTAGGATATAAGTGTTCATTGCGATCACCTCTGTGTGTTATTCAAGTTGATCGTATGTTGTTTTTTATTGATTTTGCTGCGCAGGTAATGTTCGTTTTCCACGGTTAAAAAGACACCCGAGGGGAGGGTTTTATGGATGGTGATATCGCAATTTTTCAGTGCCAGAACTTTGGCGGGATTGTTTGTAATGAGGTCGATATGATAAATATTCAGTGCCTTGAGCATGGCCCCCGCACTTTCAAACTCTCTCAAGTCATCGGCATATCCAAGCATTTCATTGGCGGTGAACGTATCAATGCCCTGGGTTTGTAACAGGTAGGCATCGAACTTTGAATACAGTCCAATACCGCGTCCTTCCTGACGCAGATAAATTAATACGCCACCTCCGCGTTCGGCCATTTGCGAAAGCGCTTCTTTGAGTTGGGCGCCGCAATCGCATCGTCTTGAGCCGAATACATCGCCGGTTAAGCACTCGGAATGAATCCGAGTCAGTACAGGAGGGGTTTGACTGTCTCCAATGAGTAGCGCGAAGTGTTCTTTATCGACACCTTCAAATGACACAAATCGGGTGAGTTGGGGGACGCCCTCTATCGGGATTTCAACGGTGGTTTTCAACTTCACTGCTTTCATCTTCAGTTCCTTGCGTAACAACGCATGAGTACGTGTGATATCCAGGTGTGCCGTTAATGTGGCTTGCAGTGCACAGGGTCGATCTTTGCGCTTGAGTCCGGTAGGCAGAGTGCGGTCAGAACGGTAAGAACTGACAGGGCGGTCACCGTGGTCATGCCCATAACGAAGAACGTCAAGGTGGGCAGGTGTGCAGGAATAAGTAACCCTGCCAGAAGGGCAGGCACAACCTGACCTATCAGTGCGTTGTGTTGCATCACCGAGGTGATCAGGATATTAGCGTGATGCATTCTGGATGGATCTACATTGCGCAGGCTGGTGGAGGAGTAGCCGAGAAACTGAAACGAGCGGGCACAACCGTGCAGAAAACATATCAGCCACAGTGTCGGCAGTTGGTTAAGCAGTCGTGGAATAAAAAACAGGCTTAGCGTCGCGGCCGTTACCATTGATGAATACACAAAATAGCGCTTCAGATAAGGGGTGTTCGTTAATAATCTGGCCGCCACGGGCTTTGAAAGAAGGTTGCCAGCAAAAATAAAAAACAGGCAGTGTCCAATCAACAGTGTCGAATAATTCGAATGTTTCATTAGGTGAATAATCAACACGGTAGGGAATGCATAAATACTGATGCGGAAAAAACTGCCGGAAATGATGTTGAACTTGAACAGGGGGTCTTTGAATAACGTCAGATCAAACAGTTGTTCTTTACGGTTTTGACGCAGCCTTTTGTACAGTCGTGCGTTGCTATAAAGCATGGTGCTGGCTGCAAGTGCTGCATAGAAAATACTGTTGTTTGAACCGGCCATGAACAGGATGAACAGCGCCGATGAGGAGAGAGCCCATAATCCGTAGGCATGGATGTCAAAGGGTAGATGACTAACATTGGGACGCGGCAGTGAATGCAATGTGATACGGCCCGCAATCATCAACCCTGCGGCACAAAGCGCAATGAAGCAAAATATCAGTCGCCAATTACCAATGCTCAACAGCAGGTTGGCCATATATGGGGCAACCATAGGAGCTATCAGCGCCGGGGCAATTAGCCAAGCTATGGCATTGGGAATTTGATTTTTGGGTGTGTTGGCCAGGATCAGGGCGCGCCCGGCAGGTACGATCAACGCACTGCCAAAGCCTTGGGCGAGGCGGGCGATGCACAGCACATAAAGATTCTGACTGATGGCGCAGGCCAGTGATGCAAGGCAAAAAATTACCAGGCCAAACTGGAACCGCTGTGCAAGCGCAAGTTTCTTGAATAAATGCCCGCTCAAGGGCACAAACAAGACCAGAGCCAACAGATAAGTGGCTAACGAAAGGGTCGCCGCGCTGATGCTGGTACCCAGATCGTTAGCCATGGGGACTATGGCCACAATCATGATGGTTGTATCCAGCACCTCCAGAAAGAACGCGCTGGCGACAGTCAGTATTGGTGCATGACGTGAACCGCTGTCGGGAAGGCTCATACCGCCAGCGCCACGCCGCTGCCACGTGGGTCTGCCGCAGCAAAAACCTGACCTGTGCGGGTGTTGATTCCAGCCAGTTGTACCACCCCGAATTTTTCGGATAACCCATGGGTGCAAGTAAATATAGGGTCTGCTTGTGCCGACTCGCTTAGATAGGTGATGCAGTTTGTTTGTGGATGGAGGCCAAGATTGGCGAAGCGCGGGCTGGAGAGGGCGGTTTGAACCGGGCAGTTTTGACCGACAATTTTGTAGATGATAAACGCCAGTGTTTGCGACTGAACGGGCCCCCCTGAGGTGCCAATGATAAATTCCAGACTGTCCGTGGTGACACGTACGCAGTTGGTGGTGTGTTTGGCGGCGGTTTTACCTTTAAAGGTCGAGCCCAGATGGGGGCCGTTGAATGAAAAAGCCCGGTTGGCCAGGATAATTCCGGTGTTTTCGATCTCGAACAGTGAGCCCAGGGGAGTAAAAATGGAGTTGGTAATCCCTGTCAGGGTCCCGTCTGCCTCGGCACACGCCATAAAAATGGTGTGGGAAGGTTTGGATAATTGAGGAATGGGTTCAGGAGAGGTGAATTTGAGTTGTTGATAGATTAGGGCTGCCTGTCGACTCAGAATGTCGTCATGTTGCGTATCTGAATACGGCAGTGATGCTAGCCAACTGTCGATCAGTCCGGCTGCAGTACAGAGCTGTCTCGGTGTGAGCAAGGTCGTATCTTCTGCGCTCGATTGGTAGATTTTCAAGAGCAGGAACAACTCTTTCCAAGGACTGTTACTGCCGTGCGCCGTCACAATGGCGTGCATGAAACAGGTACTTTTTACTTGCGAGGTGTTAGGGACAAAATCGGAGAAATCGCCAGCTGTGTACAGATACGGATCGCATGTTGATAACGCGTCAAAGATCTGCTCCGCCAGCAGTCCCCTGTACATCGACGAAAAACCTTCCCGGGCTAACGTTGCAAGGGTATGGCGATAGAAAGGCTCTGGATCTTGCTGTTGAGTAAAGTAATTGCGCCATTGAAAAAATCGGGTCTGGATCTGCGGGTCTTTGGTGCTGTTATAAAACGCTCGCAATAAACTGTCAGATGCCAACAGGCCGTGCTTCAAATCGTTCTCGCACAGGTGTTTAAATACACGGTTCAAATTGATGTCGTGTAAGTGTGTATAGCGATCATAGGCTGAAGGGCAACCGTAAATCATGGTGCTGTATAGGCCCCTGCGAGGAATAGATTCAAGGCCTTTATATAAATAGTTGTCGTAGTGCTGATGAGTACCTGTCACTCCCGTGCCGTTAAATATATTCAGGCTGTGGGGGCGTGAGTGCATGATAATGGCATCGCCGCCCAGTCCACATAAATGAGGGAGGTTATACGTCAGTGAAAGCGCCGAACTTAATACCGCCTCCGGGGCTGATCCGGACAGTAGATAGTTATGCATGCCCACAATGGAGGACTTGAAATGGGGTGTAGCTATACCGAATGAATGACCGCTCGCTAAGTTAGACATAGGTGTTGCCATTTAATGAGGGGTGGTTTGTGTATGATGTTTGGGTGGCAAAGGGTGACTCTTTGCTTGGGCTGGTAGTT
This sequence comes from Pseudomonas sp. B424, assembly GCF_055408345.1. Taxonomy (NCBI): domain Bacteria; kingdom Pseudomonadati; phylum Pseudomonadota; class Gammaproteobacteria; order Pseudomonadales; family Pseudomonadaceae; genus Pseudomonas; species Pseudomonas sp. B424. The sequence goes on from NZ_JBUZTL010000028.1 coordinate 57,527, forward strand.
AGTTATAGTGCTGTCTGTTTTCAAACTCAATAAACCATCGTGTAGTCCATTTCTCTTAGGTTTGGTGATTTATCCTAGGCGGTTGCAGGAGCTGAGTGCAACACGGTTATTGAATTGAAGCCGGAGCATCATGCCGCATAGCCAAGGCTTCCTGCATCACCTCTCCCATGACTT
>NZ_JBUZTL010000029.1:0-51460 GCF_055408345.1 Pseudomonas sp. B424
CACCTACTGTGGGAGCGGGCTTGCTCGCGATGCAGGCGATGCGGTCGGCCAGCCAAATCGAGGCGATGCAATCGCGAGCAAGCCCGCTCCCACAAATTAAAGCCCGCGCCACTCAGGTCGATAACCCCGTATTGCTGCCCCTCAACAGAAGGTTTTTATGTCATCTAACAATGCCCGCGCAGATTCACTTTCGCTTCTGCTGTTCACGCTGCGCAGCGGCAAGCTGATGGCGATCAACCTGCTCAAAGTCAGCGAGATCATTCCCTGCCCGCCGCTGACCAAAATGCCCGAGTCGCACCCCAACGTGAAAGGCATTGCGGTATTGCGCGGCGCCCCGCTGTCGGTGATCGACCTGAGCCGCGCCATCGGTGAGCAACCGCTGCTCGACCCTGACGGTGGCTGCCTGATCGTGACCGATGTCAGCCGCTCCAAGCAGGGCCTGCACGTGCAGGCCGTGAGCAAAATCGTGCATTGCCTGAGCACCGATATCCGCCCGCCACCCTATGGCTCCGGCCGACGCTCGTACATCACCGGGGTCACCCAGGTCGATGGCGTGCTGGTGCAGGTGCTGGACATCGAAAAAGTGATTCACGGCATCACCCCCGCCAAGGTTGAAGCCAATGGCGGCACCCTCAGCCGCGAAGACACCAGGCTGCTGGCCAACGCACGGATTCTGGTGGTGGATGACAGCCAGGTGGCGCTGCAACAATCGGTGATTACCCTGCGCAACCTGGGCCTGCACTGCCACACGGCGCGCAGTGCCAAGGAAGCCATCGAGCGCCTGCTGGAGCTGCAGGGCACTGAAAATCAGATCAATGTGCTGGTGTCCGATATCGAAATGTCCGAAATGGACGGCTACGCCTTTACCCGCACCGTGCGTGATACCCCGGACTTTGCGCACCTGTACGTGTTGCTGCACACCTCGCTCAACAGTTCGATGAACAGTGAAAAGGCACGACTGGCCGGGGCCAACGCGGTGCTCACCAAGTTTTCCTCACCGGAACTGACCCAGTGCCTGATCCTGGCCGCCCGCACCGTTGCCGAGCAAGGTTACTGAGCGCCATGAGCACGCATTGCCTGTTGCTGCGCAAAGACCTGACCGGCCCGCTGACAGCCGCACACTGGCCTGCGGATGTCAGCCTTGTGGCGCTGAGCGATGAGTTGCTGCAACCGGTGCATGCCTTGCTCTGCCAGGGTTACAGCGATGGCAGCGGCAGTATCGAATCCCTGGAGGACTGGCGTCACAACCTGCTGCACGATGCCGAATTCGACCCGCAGTTGTGCTTTATCGCAATGCGCTCAGGCATCGTGGTGGGGGTTGCACAAGGCTGGACCAGCGCTTATCTGAAGGACTTGGTGGTGCATGCCCGGCACCAGGGCCAAGGCATTGGCCGGGCGCTGCTGACCCGGGTGTTTGAGGTGTACGCACAACGCGGTGAGCCCTGTGTTGACCTGAAGGTCATGGAGGGCAACACCACGGCCCGTCGTCTGTACGAGCGGGCCGGGATGGTTCAGGTGCAGCGCATCGAGCTATGAATCAGCGCTTGCCCATGGTTTTGCGGGTGCCGTGTGGCGGTGCGCCGGGGGTTGTGTCGTGGCCGCCGAGACCGCTCTTCTGGTAGTAGGCCTTGCCCTGGGACTTGGCCTTGGCAAACTCGGATGGCTTGAACGGGAAAGTGAACGCTGGAATTACCGGCTTTTTCGGGGTCTCCAGATTGGTTTCATTTTCAACCAGTTCAGTGCCCGGGGCATCAGGAGCCGTCGATTGTGTAGGAGTAGTCATGAAAGCTCCGAAATTCGGTAAAAAGTCAGGCCAAGTGGCGCAATGCCGCGCAGTATACCTGTGCGCCCGCGGTGCGTTGCACTCACTGGTCGTAAAAAATCATCAATCTTGCACCCACTGAAATGGCCTGAAGGGTGTTTCTCGCAGAGCTAGCTGTCAGCAATGTCAGTTAGCCGTCACCGTACTGACCGGGTCAGCGCGCTATAACGGATAGATCAGCCCACAGTCCACGCACACGGCGTATATACGGCATGCCCAATAAAACCCAAAAAATCTTGCTGGGCGCGCTTGTGATTGCCCTGATCGGTGGCTGCCTCTGGTGGCTCAATCGCACCGTTCCAGGCATTGCCGCAGGTGGCGCACCGGTGCCGGTACGGGTTGTTCAGGTGCTGGAGCAGGATGTCCCGCGCTATGTCAGCGGGATTGGCGCAGTGTTGTCGCTGCACAGCGTGACGATCCGCCCGCAGATCGACGGCATCCTCACGGCCATACAGGTCGAGGAAGGCCAGACGGTCAAGGCCGGCGACCTGCTGGCGACCCTGGATGACCGTTCGATCAAGGCCAGCCTCGATCAGGCCAGGGCCCAGCTGGGGCAAAATCAGGCGCTGCTGCAAGTCGCTCTGGTCAACCTCAAGCGCTACCAGTTGTTGAGCGTGGACGACGGCGTATCCAAACAGACCCTCGACCAGCAACAGGCGCTGGTCAACCAGCTCAAGGCTACGGCCCAGGGCGATCAGGCCGCAATCACGGCGGCGCAGGTGCAGTTGTCATATACGCAAATCCACTCTCCGGTCACTGGCCGTGTGGGGATTCGCGCAGTGGATGCGGGTAACTTTTTGCGGGTCAGCGATGCCCAGGGGCTGTTCTCCGTAACCCAGATAGACCCTGTCGCCGTGGAGTTTTCGCTACCCCAGCAACAGTTGCCCACCTTGCACGACTTGCTCGAAGCCACGGAGCCGGCCCGGGTCAAAGCCTTTATCGGCAACCCCGGCAGCAGCGGCACGCCGTTGGGCGAAGGACGCTTGAGCCTGATCGACAATCAGGTGTCGGCGACCACCGGAACGATCAAGGTCAAGGCCCGGTTTGACAACCCCAAACAGATGCTATGGCCCGGCCAGCTGGTCAATGTCGAGATCCAGACCGGGCTCACGAAGAACGCGCTGGTGGTGCCGCCCCAGGTGGTGCAGCGCGGGCTGGACAACTATTTCGTATACCGGGTGAACGGCGACCACGTCGAAACAGTGCCCGTGCAACTGGTCTATCAGGACACCCAACAAAGCATCATCACCGGGGTCAAGCCCGGCGACACACTGGTCAGCGATGGCCAGTCGCGACTCAAACCGGGGTCGCGGGTTGAAGTGCTGGGTGAGCCGCCCGCCGCTCAGGTGCAGCCATGAACCGCAGCCGTTCAGTGTCCGCCTGGTGCGTCGACCACCCGGTCGCCACGGTGCTGCTGACCTTCGCCCTGGTGCTGGTGGGGCTGATTGCCTTCCCGCGCCTGCCCATCGCGCCCTTGCCCGAAGCCGAGTTCCCGACCATCCAGGTGTCGGCGCAACTGCCCGGCGCCAGCCCGGACACCATGGCGTCATCGGTGGCAACGCCCCTGGAGGTGCAATTCAGCGCCATCCCCGGCATGACCCAGATGACGTCCAGCAGCGCACTGGGCTCCACCACCCTGACCCTGCAATTCACCCTGAACAAAAGCATCGATACCGCCGCGCAAGAAGTGCAGGCGGCGATCAACACCGCGTCCGGCAAACTGCCCAAGGACATGCCGACCCTGCCGACCTGGAAGAAGGTCAACCCGGCCGACAGCCCGGTGCTGATCCTGAGCATCAGCTCCCTGCACATGCCCGGCACTGAACTGAGCGATTACGTCGAGACCCTGCTGGCGCGCCAGATCAGCCAGATCGACGGCGTGGGCCTGATCAACATCACCGGCCAGCAACGCCCGGCAATCCGGGTCCAGGCCTCGGCCGACAAGCTGGCCGCCATTGGCCTGACCCTGAGCGACATCCGCCTGGCGATCCAGCAAACCAGCCTCAACCTGGCCAAGGGTGCGCTGTACGGCCCATCGAGCATTTCCACCCTGTCCACCAACGATCAGTTGTTTGACGCCGATGAGTACGGGCAGTTGATCATCTCGTACAAAGACGGCGCTCCCGTGCAGCTGCGTGACGTGGCGCGAGTGGTCAACGGTGCCGAGAACGACTACGTACAAGCCTGGTCCGGGCATCAGCCGGGACTCAACCTGGTGATATCCCGTCAGCCGGGAGCCAATATCGTTGAAACCGTGGACCGTATCCAGGCCGCCCTGCCCGGCCTGCAAGCCATGCTCCCGGCTTCGGTTGAAGTGACCGTGCTGAGCGACCGGACCAAAACCATCCGCGCCTCGCTCCATGAAGTGGAAATCACCCTGCTGATTGCCGTACTGCTGGTGGTCGCGGTGATGGCGCTGTTTTTGCGCCAATGGTCCGCCACGCTGATTGTGTCGGCGGTACTGGGCGTGTCGCTGATCGCCAGTTTTGCGTTGATGTACGTACTGGGTTTCAGCCTCAACAACCTGACGCTGGTGGCGATTGTGGTGGCCGTGGGGTTTGTGGTCGATGATGCGATCGTGGTGGTGGAGAACATTCACCGCCACCTGGAAGCCGGCGAAAGCATGCGCGATGCGGCGATCAAGGGCTCCAGCGAGATTGGCTTCACCGTGGTGTCCATCAGCTTGTCGCTGGTGGCGGCGTTTATCCCGCTGCTGTTCATGGGCGGGGTGGTCGGGCGGCTGTTCAAGGAGTTCGCCCTGACTGCGACCTCGACCATCCTGATTTCGGTCGTGGTGTCGCTGACCCTCGCCCCGACCCTCGCCGCGCTGTTCATGCGCTCCCCTGTGCATAAAGCCGATGCCCGGCCCGGCTTTGGCGAACGCTTGCTGGCACTGTATGAAAAGGGCTTGAAACGGGCCCTGGCCCACCAGCGCCTGATGCTGGGGGTTTTCGGCGTGACGCTGGCCATGGCCATCGCCGGCTATGTATTGATCCCCAAAGGCTTCTTCCCGGTACAAGACACCGGCTTCGTGCTTGGCACCAGCGAAGCGGCGTCGGATATCTCGTTCCCGGACATGATGCAAAAGCATCTGGCGCTGGCCAAAATCGTCAGTGACGACCCTGCCGTGCAGGCGTTTTCCCATTCGGTGGGTGTGACCGGCAGCAACCAGACCATCGCCAACGGCCGGTTCTGGATTGCCCTCAAGGACCGGGGGGATCGCGATGTGTCGGCCAGTCAGTTTATCGACCGGATTCGCCCGCAACTGGCCAAGGTCCCGGGCATCGTGCTGTACCTGCGCGCCGGGCAGGACATCAACCTCAGTTCAGGGCCAAGCCGCAGCCAGTATCAATATGTGCTCAAGAGCAACGACGGACCGACGCTCACCACCTGGACCCAGCGCCTGACCGAAAAGCTGCGTACCAACCCGGCATTTCGCGACTTGTCCAACGACCTGCAACTGGGCGGCAGCATCACCCACCTCAGCATCGACCGTAACGCCGCGGCCCGCTTCGGCCTCACCGCCACCGATGTCGATGAGGCGCTGTACGACGCGTTTGGCCAGCGTCAGGTCAATGAGTTCCAGACCGAGACCAATCAGTACAACGTGATCCTGGAAGTGGACGCACAACAGCGCGGCAAGGCCGAGAGCCTGAACTACTTCTATCTGCGCTCGCCGCTGACCGGGGACATGGTGCCGCTGTCGGCCGTGGCCAGGGTCGATGCGCCCACCAGCGGGCCCCTTTCAATCAGCCATGACGGCATGTTCCCGGCCGCCAATCTGTCATTCAACCTCGCCCCCGGCGTGGCCCTGGGCGATGCGGTACTGATGCTCAATCAGGCGAAAAACGAAATCGGCATGCCGAGCACCATCAGCGGCAACTTCCAGGGTGCCGCCCAGGCGTTCCAGAGCTCGCTGGCCAGCCAGCCGTGGCTGATCCTGGCGGCACTGGTCGCGGTTTACATCATTCTGGGGGTGCTCTATGAAAGCTTTGTGCACCCGCTGACCATCATTTCGACCCTGCCATCGGCAGGGGTCGGGGCGCTATTGATGCTGTGGATCTGCGGCCAGGACTTTTCGATCATGGCGCTGATAGGGCTGGTGCTGCTGATCGGTATCGTCAAGAAGAACGGCATCCTGATGATCGACTTTGCCCTCGATGCCCAGCGCAACCGCGGTTTGAGCCCCGAAGAGGCCATCTACCAGGCGTGCATTACGCGGTTCCGGCCCATCATCATGACCACCCTCGCCGCCCTGCTTGGCGCCCTGCCGCTGATGCTCGGCTACGGCACCGGCGCCGAACTGCGCCAGCCACTGGGGATTGCCGTGGTGGGCGGGTTGCTGGTGAGCCAGGCGCTGACGCTGTTTACCACGCCAGTCATATACTTGTGGCTTGAACGGTTATTCCATCGTTCCAAACCCGTCAGTGTGCTGACGACGAATCACTGAGGCGGGTTATGCGCGTTCTGATTATTGAAGATGAAGAGAAAACCGCCGACTACCTGCACCGCGGCCTGACCGAGCAGGGTTATACGGTGGATGTGGCCCGGGACGGGATCGAAGGTTTGCACCTGGCGATGGAGAGCGATTACGCGGTGATCGTGCTCGATGTGATGCTCCCGGGGCTCGACGGCTTTGGCGTACTGCGGGCCCTGCGCGCGCGCAAGCAAACCCCGGTGATCATGCTCACCGCCCGCGAGCGGGTCGAAGACCGCATTCGCGGTTTGCGCGAAGGTGCCGACGATTACCTGGGCAAGCCGTTTTCGTTTCTGGAGCTGGTGGCCCGTCTGCAGGCCTTGACCCGCCGCAGCGGTGGCCACGAGCCGGTGCAAGTGACGGTGGATGACCTGTGGATTGACCTGATCAGCCGCAAGGCCAGTCGCGCCGGCGCCCGTCTTGACCTGACCGCCAAGGAGTTTTCACTGCTCAGCGTGCTGGCGCGGCGTCAGGGTGAAATCCTCTCCAAAACCGCCATCGCCGAGATGGTCTGGGACATCAATTTCGACAGCGACGCCAACGTGGTCGAAGTCGCAATCAAACGGCTGCGGGCCAAGCTCGACGGGCCGTTCGAACACAAGCTGCTGCACACCATTCGCGGCATGGGTTATGTGCTGGAGCGGCGCGGTGTTTAAGCGGCCCAAACACCTGGACTCCATCGCCTTGCGCTTGAGCGCGATGTTTACCCTGGTGGCGTTGCTGGTCTTTGTGTTGATCGGCGGTGCGCTGTACCAGCAGGTCGACAAAAGCATCGGCCGTCTGCCCGAAGCAGAGCTGGAAGCCCGATACAGCGTGCTTGAGTCTTCGATAAACCGCTACGGCAACCCCGAACACTGGGCCAAGATGAGCACCAAGCTCAAACTGCTCAGTGAAGAAGACAAGCGCATCCGGTTTTGGGCCATCAGCCCGGACCCCGCCTATGAATACGGCAACCCCGAGGCCCGGGTCCGCGAGCTTGCCCAAGGGCAGACCGGCGTGCAGGACGTGCAGTTACCCGGCCAGGCGTACCCGTTCAAGGTGCTGATCAGCGAGGTACCGGCCAAGGAACAACGCCCGGCGCTGCGCTTTGTGATCGGCATCGATACCCGGACCTTCCGCCAGACCCAGCACCACTTGCTGATTGCCCTCATCAGCCTGGCGACAATCGGCGTGTTGCTGGCCTCGGCGCTGGGCTACTGGGTGGCGCGGATCGGCCTCAAGCCGCTGATCAAGTTGTCTGAAGAAGCGCAAAAACTGGCCCCGCCGCGGTTGTCCGGGCGCTTGCACCTTGCGCCACTGGCGCCGGAGCTGGACCAGTTAGTCAGCGCCTTTAACTCGACTCTGGACCGGGTCGAGCAGGCCTATACCCGACTGGAATCATTCAATGCCGACGTGGCCCACGAACTGCGCTCGCCCCTGACCAACCTGATTGGCCAGACCCAGGTTGCACTGACCCGCGGGCGTTCGGCCGAGCATTACTTCGAGGTGCTGCAATCCAACCTTGAAGAGCTGGAGCGGCTGCGCAACATCATCAATGACATGCTGTTTCTGGCCAGTGCCGACCAGGGCAGCAAGGCCAGCAAACTGACCCGCGCCTCCCTGGCGGACGAAGTGAAAACGACCCTGGACTACCTGGAGTTCATCCTTGAGGACGCACAAGTACAGGTGCGGGTCAGTGGCGACGCTGAAGTCAGTATCGAAAAGCCTCACCTGCGCCGGGCGCTGATCAACTTGCTGAACAACGCCGTGCAGCACACCGCTGCCGGGCAATCCATCGACGTACTGATCGCCCGCACCCCCGAAGGCGTGACCGTCAGCATCAGCAACCCGGGCCAGCCGATTGCCGCCGAGCATCTGCCGCGCTTGTTCGAGCGTTTCTATCGCGTGGACGCCTCGCGCCACAACAGCGGTGCCAATCACGGGCTGGGGCTGGCAATCGTCAAGGCCATCGCGCAAATGCATGGAGGAGAAGTGTTTGTGCATAGCGGCGGCGGGCGCAATACATTCGGGTTGTACTTGCCGACGTGACCCTGTGGGAGCGGGCTTGCTCGCGATGGCATCGCCTTGATTGACCTGGCTGACCGAGGCGTCTGCATCGCGAGCAAGCCCGCTCCCACAGGGGGATGCGTCTAGCCAGCGGCTCACAGCATTTGTTACCTAAAACGCAAAAGTCCTTGTCCAAAACAAGGCTTTTTCGCCACCTCGCACCGCTATAGATTTAGCCCATCACACACAACTTGCTCAGCAAGAAGGTCTTTGAAATGTCCACCAGTATGGGTATGGCTAGCGTTTTCGTTTTGTCGTCTTTGTTGTTGTCGCCCTTGGCCATGGCGGAAGAATCCCCTGCATTCGTCGCACAAAATGCGGCTCGCGCAGCTTCTTTTGAACAGAACCAGGCAGAGCTGACGGCACGTCACCAAAACGACGCCAAGTCCCAGCAAACACAGGCCAAAGCCAACGTTTCGGATGAAGCGAAAGACAGCTGATCCAACGCCTTCAGACTTCCCGACCCAGTCAGTCCCATGCCACGCATGTGACTGATTGTTTCAAAAGCCGCTATCATAGCGGCTTTTTTTTGTTTAAAAAAAAAGCACTGCCTCTTTGTAGTGCGATCAAACAAGAACTGTTTTTTTGATCAAAATAACAACTGCCGCCACTTTCAAGGAGCAACTCACTGGTGAAGTACTCACTAAAACTCAGTCCGTTATTCATTGCCCTGGCTGCAACGATCCCCACTTACGCCCATGCAGGTGACGAAGCCTCAAAAGACGGCTTTATCGAAGGCTCAAGCCTGAAAGTCAACGCCCGCAATTACTACATGAACCACGACATCCGCAGCCCCCATGCAGAGGACAGCAAAGAGTGGGGGCAAGGTTTTATCGGCAAATTCGAGTCGGGCTTCACCCAGGGCACGGTCGGCTTCGGTCTGGATGCGTACGCCCTGCTCGGGCTCAAACTCGATGGCGGCGGGGGCACGGATGGCAGCAGCATCCTGCCGGTCAGTGATGGCAACGGCAAAGCGCCAACCGCATTCTCCTCAGCCGGGGCGGCGCTGAAAATGCGGGCGTTCGATACCGAGCTCAAGGCGGGCGACATGTTCCTGACAAACCCGGTGATTGCCGGCGGTGAGTCGCGCATGCTGCCGCAGACCTTCCGCGGCGTCAGCCTGACCAATAACAGCTTCGAGGGCTGGATGTTCGAAGGCGGCCAGGTCAGCTTCGAGAAACCGTACAACCAGAGTGGCATGCGCCGCCTGACCACCACTTACGGCGATCTGGGCGACCAGAGCAGCAAGCACATCACCTGGGCCGGGGTATCGTGGAGCGGTGTACCCGAGATCACCAGCAATCTGTATGCAGCCCAATTGCAAGACATCTGGAACCAGTACTACTACGACCTGGATTACACCTATGCGCTGAGCGACAGCATCAGCCTGAACCCCGGCCTGCACTTCTATCACACCCAGGACACCGGCAAGGCGCTGCTGGGGGACATCGACAACAACACCTTCAGCCTGCACTTTGCAGTCGGCGTGGACGGGCACAAGGTGACGGCGGTTTACCAGCGGGTCAACGGCAACACGCCCTTTGACTACCTCTACCAGGGCGACAGCGTTTACCTCGACAACTCACAGCAGTACTCGGACTTCAACGGCCCGAACGAGCGCTCCTGGAAGCTGCAATACGAATATGACTTTGCCGGGATCGGCATCGCCGGCCTGACGGGCAGTGCCTCGTACTCACGCGGGGAGCTGGATCTGACCAAGGCTGATTCCAACAGCATCGGCTACAGCAACTGGTACAACCCCGAGGGCAAGAACGCCCACCACTGGGAGCGCGACCTGGGGCTCAAATACGTGATCCAGGAAGGCAAGGCCAAGGACCTGGCGGTGAGTCTGCGCTGGGCCACGAACCGCGGAAATACCGCGTACCAGAGCGTTGACAACGATGTCGATGAGTATCGGGTGATCGTCGACTATCCTATTGATGTGTTTTAATCCGTGACCATAAGGCCAGCTTTTTAGCTGGCCTTATCTCTGTAAGGCGACACCTTATGGCTGGGCACGATTCGTATCTGTGAGGGTAAGGCCATTCCATTCTCCACGCGAACACACATCATCACTCGGCGCAGGCTGGTCGGGGCCAGCGCCCTCTCGGTGGTTGCCATTCTCAGCATCGTTGGCTATTTACTGGTCCGGGAGTACCGCAACACTGAAGAGGATGCTGCACGCTCGGCCCTGAACATCGTGCAACTGATCAGCCGTGATATCCGCAACACCCTCTCGATCTATGACTCCGCGCTCATCAACCTGGTCAATCTGGTGCAAAGCCAGGCACTGGCCTCGCTCTCACCACAGACGCAACAGCCATTGCTCTTCGACAGAGCCTCCGAGGCGCCGTCCAATGCCGGGTTCTTTGTGCTGGATGCCAAGGGCAAGCTGATTGCCAGCTCTCGCCCGGGCACACCCTCACTGGACAATGCCAGCCAGCAACCCTGGTTCAAGGCTCATAGCAAGGTGCAAAGCGACAAGATTTTCATCAGCCGCCCCGTCCTCACCAATCAGTCCACCAATGACTGGACCCTGCTGCTGAGCCGAAGAATCTCTGCCCCGGACGGCTCGTTCGGGGGCGTTGTCGTGGCCCAGATGAGAATGGCCTACTTCCAGAACCTGTTCCGCGGCCTGGACCTGGGACCAACCGGCAACATCAGCCTGGTCAGTACGGACGGCATCTTGCTGATTCAGTACCCGGCGACCGACAAAACCTTTACCGGTCAGGACCTGAGTGAGCGGCCGATCTTTTTGCGCTTTCTCAATGAGCGCTATGGCAGCTTTACCGCCATGTCCGGGCTCTATCACCTGGAGCGGCTGTACAACTTTGCCCAGATCAGCGACTTGCCCATGGTGGTCGTGGTTGCCTTGTCGACCGAGCATATTTTCAGCAACTGGCGCCACACCGCCGCCCTGATCGGCACTGCAACCCTGCTGCTGTGCCTGGGCATGCTGTGGCTCACCTGGATGCTGACGCGCGAGCTGCGCCTGCGCCAACAGGCCGAACGCGAACTTGCCGCCCTGGCTGCAACCGACCCGCTGACCGGGCTGGCCAATCGCCGGATGCTGGACACCACCCTGGATCTGGAATGGCGGCGCGCACAACGCTCCGGCGCGCCGCTGTCGCTGATGATGATTGATATCGACCACTTCAAGGCCTTCAACGACAACTACGGCCACCAGGCCGGAGACGAGGCCCTGCGCCAGGTGGCGCAGCAGATCAAGGCTCATGTCCGCCGCCCCGCCGACCTGGCCGCTCGCTATGGGGGCGAAGAGTTTGCCGTGGTCCTCACAGAAACCGATGCGGCGGGCACCCGGCTGCTGGCGGAGAAAATTCGGGCAGCTGTCGAGCAGATGGAGCCTGCCAACCCGCATACCACCAGGCTCACGGTCAGCGTGGGCACCTGTTCCCGCTACGCCAAGCCCGGTGACAACCAGGAAGAACTGCTCAGCACCGCCGACAGGGCCCTTTATCAGGCCAAGAAACGTGGGCGCAATCGGGTCATGGACATCAATGAAACCGGGCTTAACGCGCTAAAAACCAAACCCGCGCCATAAAAAAAGGCCACCCGGAGGTGGCCTTCAAAAACTAGAGAAAGAAGTTTTACTTAAACTGCCGCAACCGGACGCATGTACGAGATCGGTGCAGTGCTGGCATCTTCAAAGGTCACGACTTCCCACGCATCGGTCTGCTCAAGCAGCTTGCGAATCAGCTGGTTGTTCAGTGCATGGCCAGACTTGAAGCCCTTGAACTCACCAATCAGGCTGTTGCCCAACAGGTAGAGGTCGCCAATGGCGTCGAGGATCTTGTGCTTCACGAATTCGTCTTCATAGCGAAGGCCGTCTTCGTTCAGTACACCATCCGCATCGACCACGATCGCGTTTTCAACGCTACCGCCGAGTGCGAGGTTGTGCTTGCGCAGGTACTCGATATCACTCATGAAACCAAAAGTACGCGCGCGGCTGACTTCTTTTACAAACGAAGTGCTTGAGAAATCCACGGTTGCGCTTTGGGTGCGATTACGGAAAACCGGGTGATCGAAATCGATCTCGAAGCTCACCTTGAAGCCTTCGAAAGGGACGAAAGTGGCGCGCTTGTCGCCATCTTCCACTGTCACTTCACGCAGGATACGGATGAACTTCTTCGGCGCGTCCTGTTCTTCCAGGCCGGCAGATTGAATCAGGAACACGAAAGGTCCGGCGCTACCGTCCATAATCGGGACTTCAGACGCGGAGAGTTCGACGTAGGCGTTATCGATCCCCAGGCCAGCCATGGCCGAGAGCAAGTGCTCTACCGTGTCTACTTTTACGTCGCCGTTGACCAACGTGGTCGACATCGTTGTCTCGCCGACGTTTTCCGCGCGGGCAGGAATCTGCACAACAGGGTCAAGGTCTGCACGACAAAACACGATGCCGGTATCCACAGGAGCAGGCTTAAGGGTCAGGTAGACCTTTTCACCGGAGTGCAGGCCGACACCTGTGGCACGGATAATATTTTTCAGGGTGCGTTGCTTAATCATGGCATTGGCCGCTTCAGCGCAAATTGCGAATAGGTATCAACAAAGGCTGGGGATAATAGCAGACCGAGCCTTTGCTGAATACCAATCACCTTAATCCCCCTGATTGACATCATTAATCAGCCTGTCGACGCAGGAAAGCCGGGATGTCCAGGTAGTCCAGATCGTCTTGAGGATTGAGCTTGGCAGCGGTCGTCGCGCCTTGCTGGGCCTGATTACGCATCACAGTCGGGCGGTCCAGATCACGGTAGTTGACCACCGGTTGTTCCTGACGCTCGGTACGGGCTTCCTGACGAGCAGTAGCGCTGTGTGCCGAAGAGGCGGCGTACGAAGTTTGAACGCTGTTGTCGATAACCTTGACCGGCTTCTCGATTTTTGCGCCCAGACCGGTCGCAACCACGGTCACATGCAGTTCGTCGCGCATGTCCGGATCGATAACGGTACCGACCTTGACCATCGCGTGCTCGGAAGCGAAGGCTTCGATGATGCTACCCACGTCGGAGTACTCACCCAGGGACAGGTCAGGACCGGCGGTGATGTTTACCAGGATGCCGCGAGCGCCTTCCAGGTTCACGTCTTCAAGCAACGGGTTGCGAATGGCCGCTTCGGTCGCTTCACGTGCACGGTTCGGACCGCTGGCGCAGCCAGTGCCCATCATCGCCATGCCCATTTCGCTCATCACGGTACGCACGTCGGCAAAGTCGACGTTGATCATGCCCGGACGCTTGATGATGTCGGAGATACCGCGAACGGCACCCGCCAGCACGTCATCGGCCTTGGCGAAAGCCGACAGCAGGCTTGCGTCCTTGCCGAGGATGGTCAGCAGTTTTTCGTTCGGAATCGTGATCAACGAATCGACGCTTTCGGACAGCAGACGAATACCTTCGTCAGCGATCTGCATGCGCTTGCGACCTTCGAACGGGAACGGACGAGTCACCACCGCAACGGTGAGAATCCCCATTTCCTTGGCCACTTCGGCAATGATCGGCGCAGCACCGGTACCGGTACCACCGCCCATGCCCGTGGTGATGAACACCATATTGGTGCCCTGCAACACTTCCGCGATGCGCTCGCGGTCTTCCAGAGCGGCCTGACGACCGACCTCAGGATTCGCGCCGGCACCCAGGCCCTTGGTCACACCGGTACCCAATTGCAGGATGGTACGGGCGCCGATGCTTTTCAGCGCTTGTGCGTCAGTGTTGGCGCAGATGAATTCCACACCTTCGATGTTGCTCTTAACCATATGGTTAACAGCATTGCCACCGCCACCACCCACACCGATAACCTTGATTACCGGGCTTTGCGGGATGTTGTCTACGAGTTCGAACATGGTCCCTCTCCTTTCAGTTCTCTAGTTTTTTTCGCCTACTTCTACTGCTTTGAATCTGTTACCGCTCAAGCCTTAAAAGTTGCCCTGGACCCAGCGCTTAAGGCGCTCAAGCACAGGGGCTTTTTGTTCGTCACTGCTGTAGTTGTCGCGGTTGCTGATACCCGATATGGAGATACCGTCTGACTGCTTTTGCAGCCCGTACAGCAACAAGCCCACAGCGGTGGAGTAAATCGGATTGCGCACAACGTCGGTCAAGCCCTTGAAGCTGTGCGGCACGCCCAGACGGACCGGCATGTGGAAGATCTCTTCGGCCAGTTCGACCGCACCTTCCATCTTCGAAGTACCGCCAGTCAGGACGATGCCTGCCGGGATCAGATCTTCGTAGCCGCTGCGACGCAGCTCTGCCTGAATCAGGGTGAACAGCTCGTCGTAACGCGGCTCGACCACTTCGGCCAATGCCTGACGGGACAGCTCACGCGGTGGACGATCGCCCACGCTTGGCACCTTGATGGTTTCGCCGGCGCCAGCCAGTTTGGCCAGTGCACAGGCGTAACGAATCTTGATTTCTTCGGCGTACTGGGTCGGTGTACGCAGCGCCATTGCGATGTCGTTGGTCACCTGATCACCCGCAATCGGGATCACCGCCGTGTGGCGAATGGCGCCCTCGGTGAAGATCGCGATGTCGGTAGTACCGCCGCCGATGTCAACCAGGCATACGCCCAGTTCTTTTTCGTCATCGGTCAGTACCGAGTAAGCCGATGCCAGTTGCTCGAGGATGATGTCGTCCACCTCAAGCCCACAGCGGCGTACGCACTTCTCGATGTTCTGTGCCGCATTCACCGCGCAGGTCACTACGTGCACCTTGGCTTCCAGACGTACGCCCGACATGCCCAGTGGCTCGCGAACGCCTTCCTGGTTGTCGATCACGTAGTCCTGGGCCAGGGTGTGAAGTACACGCTGGTCAGCCGGAATCGCGACAGCCTGGGCGGCATCGAGGACGCGCTCAAGGTCGGCCGAGCTGACTTCACGGTCCCGAATCGCCACGATGCCGTGGGAGTTCAGGCTGCGAATGTGATTACCGGCCACACCGACAAACGCCGAGTGGATCCGGCAACCGGCCATCAGCTGCGCTTCTTCGATGGCGCGCTGGATCGATTGCACGGTGGACTCGATGTTCACCACCACGCCTTTCTTCAGGCCACGGGACGGATGCGTGCCAATACCGACGATTTCGATTGTGCCGTCTTCCCCGACCTCGCCCACCAGCGCCACCACTTTGGAGGTGCCGATATCGAGACCGACGATCATTTTCCCGCTTTGCACGTTTGCCATGGGTCCTGCCTCTTCTTAATTCTTCGCGACAGCGGGTTGGGCTATCGTGGGTGCCACAGGTTCCCGCCAGCCGACGGCCAATCCGTTGGCATAACGCAAATCGATGCGCGCTATGTTTGTAATCTGTTCTTTCAACGTTTTTTCATAGATGGCTATGAAGCGACGCATCTTCTCTACCAGGTGATCGCGTCCCAACAGCAACTCGATCCCGGGTCCTGCACTGCCGGCTCCGGTGGTCAGGAACCAGCTGCCGCGCTCACGCAATTCCAGCCGGGCAATGGAGAAGCCCATCGGACGCAGCATCTGGCTCAACACCTGATACTGCTGCATCACTTGCTGCTGGGCCCGTTGTGGGCCAAACAGCTGCGGCAAATGTTCGTAGTTGGCCAACTCGCGGGGCGTAAACGCCTGCCCCTGGTTGTTCAACAATGCCTCGTCGCCCCAACGGGCAACCGGCAGTTGCTCTTCAAGGCGAATCACCACCTGGTCCGGCCATACCCGACGTACTTCGGCGTGGGCGATCCAGGGCATTTGCTCAAGCTCGGTGCGCATGCCTGCCAGGTCGACCGTGAAGAAACTCGCCGCCGCATACGGGGCGATGCGCTGCTGTACGGCTTGCTGGCTGATATAAGTCAGATCACCCTGCACATTGATGTTGGTGATCGGCCGATCGGCATAAGGCAGCAAACGCTGCGCACCTTCGTAGGTGCCATACCCCAGCGCAACCAGCAGCACCGGCCAGAACAACGCCTTCAAAAAGCCGAAATTGGCTTTTGGCAAACGCCCCGACATCGGTTCTTTCGCCACCATCCTGCTGGCGCCACGCGGCACCGGCTTGCGGCCGGGAGCGGGTGGTTGATGACGAAGCGATGCGCCTTGCATGGTCTTAACCTCGCAACTCTTCAACACTGGCTGCCAGAATCGACAGAACCAGTTGCTGGAAATCCAGACCGGCCGCCTTGGCCGCCATTGGTACCAGGCTGTGATCGGTCATGCCCGGCGCGGTGTTGACTTCCAGCAGCCAGAACTGGCCGTCGGTGTCCTGCATCACGTCCAGACGGCCCCAACCGGCAATACCGATCGCCTCACAGGCTTTCGCCGTGAGATCCATGAGCTCTTGTTCCTTGGCGCGATCGAGGCCGCACGGGATCCGATACTGGGTATCGTTGGCCACGTACTTGGCGTCGTAGTCGTAAAAGGTATGCGGAGTGCCCAGGGCAATCGGTGGCAACACCTGGTCACGCAGGGTGGCGATGGTGAACTCGGGACCTGTGATCCATTGCTCTACCAACACTTGCGAGTCGTACTTACTGGCCTCGGCCCACGCGACGATCAACTCGTCAGCAGTGTTCACTTTGGCCATACCGATACTTGAACCTTCATGTGCCGGTTTGACGATCAAAGGGAAGCTCAGTTCCTTCGCTGCAGAAATACAATCGGCTTCGCTGCTCAACACGGCGTGACGCGGCGTTGGAATGCCCAGGCTGTGCCATACCTGCTTGGTGCGCAGCTTGTCCATTGCCAGAGCCGACGCCAGGATGCCACTCCCGGTGTAAGGAATGCCCAGGCATTCCAGCAGGCCTTGCATGCTGCCGTCTTCACCGCCACGGCCGTGGAGGATGACGAATGCACGGTCGATTTTTTCGCTGGTGATACGGGTGATGAAGTCATCGCCCACATCGATACCGAAGGCATCCACGCCTGCGCTTTGCAGCGCGCCCAGCACGGCATTGCCCGATTTCAGCGAGACTTCACGCTCAGCGCTTTTGCCGCCGAACAGCACGGCCACACGGCCGAAGTCGGCTGGGGCAATGGTCGAGAACAGATTGGCGTAGGCAGCAGTCATTTCAACTTTCCTTCACTGGCGGCAACAACAGCGCCGGCGAACAACGGGCTTTTAATAAGTTGCGGTGCCAGACGGCCGATATCGCCCGCCCCTTGGCACAACAGAATGTCGCCGGCGCGCAGCAGCGGCTTGACGATCGGTGCCAGCTCGACGCCGCGCTCTATGTAGATCGGGTCCAGCTGACCGCGCTGGCGGATGCTGTGGCACAGCTGACGGCTGTCGGCGCCAGGAATCGGCTCTTCGCCGGCCGGGTAAACCTCCATCAGCAGCAGCACGTTGGCGTCAGCCAGCACCTGCACGAAGTCGTCGTACAGATCGCGGGTGCGACTGAACCGGTGCGGCTGGTAAACCATCACCAGACGGCGCTCCGGCCAGCCACCGCGTACGGCCTTGATTACTGCGGCAACTTCGGTCGGGTGATGACCGTAGTCATCCACCAGCATCACGTGGCCGCCTTCAACCGGTAGCTCGCCGTAGACCTGGAAGCGTCGACCCACGCCCTCGAAGCCCGACAGGCCCTGAACGATGGCTTCATCGCTGATGCCTTCATCCGAGGCAATGCAGATGGTTGCCAGAGCATTGAGCACGTTATGGTTGCCCGGCATGTTCACCGATACATCCAGCGGCTCGCGATCAGGTCGCAGGACGGTGAAGAAGGTTTGCATGCCTTGCTGGCGAACATTGATGGCGCGCACGTCAGCCGACTCACTAAAGCCGTAAGTCACGGTCGGACGCTTGACCAGCGGCAGGATTTCACGCACCACCGGATCATCCAGACACACCACGGCCAGACCGTAGAACGGCAGGTTGTGCAGGAACTCGACGAAGGTTTTCTTCAGCTTGTTGAAGTCGCCTTCGTAGGTCGCCATGTGGTCGGCGTCGATGTTCGTGACCACGGCAACCATCGGCTGCAGGTGCAGGAAGCTCGCATCGCTTTCGTCAGCTTCGGCGATCAGGTAACGGCTGGTGCCCAGCTGTGCATTGGTGCCTGCTGCATTCAGCCGGCCACCGATCACGAACGTCGGGTCCAGGCCACCGGCCGCGAACACCGAAGCCAGCAGGCTGGTGGTGGTGGTTTTGCCGTGAGTACCGGCAACGGCGATGCCGTGGCGGTAGCGCATCAACTCAGCCAGCATCTCGGCCCGTGGCACCACTGGAATACGACGTTCCAGTGCAGTCGCGACTTCAGGGTTCGAGGTATTGACCGCGCTCGACACCACCAGCACATCGGCGTTGGCAGCGTTTTCGGCGCGGTGGCCGATAAAGATGTGTGCGCCGAACGACTCAAGACGTTCGGTCACGGGCGATGCGTTCAGGTCCGAACCCGACACTTCATAGCCCAGGTTCAGCAACACTTCGGCGATACCGCACATGCCCACGCCGCCGATACCGACGAAGTGGATACGACGGATACGACGCATCTCGGGTTGTGGCATAGCTTTCTGATTCTCAACCATTGGCCACCTCCAGGCAGATATCTACAACGTTGCGGGTCGCATCAGGTTTGGCCAGGCGGCGGGCATTGGCCGCCATGCTGTTGAGTCGTTCCGGTTGCATCAAAACCTCTGTCAGGCGTGCAGCCAGTTCGGCTGCGCCAGTTGTCGCTTGCGGCATCAGGAAAGCAGCGCCTTCGCGAGCCAAAAAGTCGGCATTGCGGCTTTGATGGTCGTCAATCGCGTGGGGCAATGGCACCAGCAGCGAAGGCAGACCGGCCGCAGCCAGTTCACTGACGGTCAGCGCGCCTGCGCGACAGACCACCAGGTCGGCCCAGCCATAGGCTTGGGCCATGTCTTTGATAAAAGGCTGCACTTGAGCCTCGACGCCGACCGCGGTGTAGCGCTCGGCAGTAATCTGGTCGTGCTGCTTGCCGGCCTGATGAAACACTTCAGGGCGTACGTCAGCCGGTACGTTGGCCAGCGCTTCAGGCAACAACTTGTTCAGCGGCTCGGCGCCCAGGCTGCCACCCAGCACCAGCAGGCGCGCCTTGCGCCCTTCGAGTGCTGCGCGCGGTGCCAGGGTGAACAGCTCGGGGCGCACCGGGTTACCGGTGGAACGCAGCTTGTCCGATGCAGCGAAGGTTTCAGGGAAGGCTTCGCACACACGGCGGGTCATGGGCACCAGCAACCGATTGGCGGTACCGGCTACCGCGTTTTGCTCGTGAATGATCACCGGCACGCCGCACGTTTTCGCCGCCAGACCGCCAGGCCCGGTCACGTACCCACCGAAGCCAAGCACGCAGACCGGCTTGAGCTGACGAATGATTTTGCGCGCCTGAAACAGCGCCTTGAGCAACACAAACGGCGCTTTGATCAGCGACAGCTTGCTCTTGCCACGCAGGCCCGCCACGTTGATCAGGTGCAGTTTGAAACCGGCCGGCTCGACCAGTTCATTTTCGATGCCGCGCGGTGTACCGAGCCAGTGCACGGTGTAGCCGCGAGCTTCAAATTCACGGGCGCAAGCCAGGGCCGGGAACACGTGCCCGCCGGTGCCGCCCGCCATGATCAGCACATTAGCGCCCATGGGTCGGCTCCTCTGCGAAGTCGCTTTCTTTAAAGTCGGTTTCTTCGCTGCCCAGGTGGGTTCGACTCTCCCATTCGATGCGCAGCAACAAGCCCATGCACACGCAGCAGATCACCAGCGAGCTGCCGCCATAACTGAGGAATGGCAGGGTCAGACCCTTGGTTGGCAGCAAGCCGACGTTCACCCCGATGTTGATCAGGAACTGGCCGATCCACAGGAACGACAAGCCGTACGCCATGTAAGCGGCGAAATATTGTTTCGCGCGTTCAGCCCACATGCCGATGTACATGCCACGCACACAGACGAAGACGAACAGGGCCAGGGTCAGCAGCGAGCCGACTACGCCCAGCTCTTCGGCCAGTACCGAAAACACGAAGTCGGTGTGCGCTTCCGGCAGGTAGAACTGCTTCTGTACGCTGTTGCCCAACCCCACGCCGAACCACTCGCCGCGACCGAACGCGATCAGGGCCTGGGTCAGCTGGTAGCCGGAGCCGAACTGATCGGACCACGGGTCGGTAAAGGTAATCAGACGTGCCATCCGGTAAGGCTGCGCCTGCACCAGAACAAACACCGCCCCCACCGCCAGCGCCACCATCAGGGCGAAACGGAACAGACCCACACCGCCGAGGAACAGCATCGCAGCAGCAGCGCCCATCATTACAACGGTGGCACCGAAGTCGGGCTCCATCAGCAACAGGCCGGCCATCGGCAGCAGCACGATGAACGGCTTGAAGAAGCCCATCCAGCTCTCGCGGACTTCCTTCTGCTGACGCACCAGATAGCCTGCGAGGTAGATCACCACAAACACCTTGGCGACTTCCGAAGGCTGGACGTTGAAGAAGCTGAAACCGATCCACCGCATGGAGCCGTTTACCTCACGGCCGATACCCGGGATCAACACCATCACCAACAAACCGAATGCACCGATCAGCAGCAACCAGCCCAGGCGTTGCCATGTCGCAATCGGCACCATCATGGTCATGATGCACGCGCCCAGGCCGAGCACGATGTAAAACAGGTGCCGGATCATGTGGTACAGGGTGTTGCCCGACTGCAAGGCGGCAACTTCGGACGATGCCGAAGTGATCATCACCAGCCCAAGACCGAGCAAGGCCAGGCAACCGGCCAGCAACGGGAAATCGAGGTCGATGCCACGGCCCGTGATCAGCGGCGAAGGATAAGGCTTGAGGATGCCGAAGATCATGCCAGCACCTCCACGGCACGGGCGAACAGCTGGCCGCGCTCTTCGTAATTTTTGAACATGTCAAAACTGGCGCAGGCAGGCGACAGCAAAACCGCATCGCCAGGCAACGCCAGCGCTCGGCTTTGCTCAATCGCTTCGTCCAGCGAGCCGACGCGCACCAGGGGGACCGAGTCGCCAATGGCTTCTGCGATCAGGTCTGCATCACGGCCCATCAGCACCACCGCGCGGCAGTACTTGGCCACGGAGTCACGCAGGCCGCTGAAGTCAGCGCCTTTGCCATCACCGCCGGCGATCAGGACCAGCTTGCCGTCCATGTCCATGCCCAGACCATCGATGGCAGCCAGAGCGGCGCCAACGTTGGTGGCCTTGGAGTCGTTGTAGTAACTCACGCCGTCAAGCTCGCGTACCCACTGGCAGCGATGCTCAAGGCCGGTAAAGGTGCGCAGGCTGGCCAGCATGGCGTCGAACGGCAGGCCCACGGCATGCCCCAGCGCCAGCGCCGCAAGGGCGTTGGCCTGATTGTGTGCGCCGCGAACTTTCAGCTCGCGCACAGGCATCAGGTTCTGAAATTCGAAGGCCAGGTATTTTTCGCCGTTTTCTTCACGCAGGCCAAAGGCCTTGAAGTCGGGCACGCCCAGGCCGAAGGTCCAGCACGGCAGGCCTTCGCCCATCAGCGGACGGGTCAGGGCGTCCTGGCGATTGACCACCACCTGCCTGGCACCCCGGAAAATCCGGTGCTTGGCCAGGTGATACGCAGGCAAGCCGGTGTAGCGGTCCATGTGATCTTCACTGACGTTGAGCACGGTGGCGACTTCGGCGCCGAGCTGGTTGGTGGTTTCCAACTGGAAGCTCGAGAGCTCCATCACGTACAGCTCGATGTCATCGCTGAGCAGGTCGAGCGCCGGCGTGCCGAGGTTGCCGCCAACTGCCACGCGCTTGCCGGCTGCAGCCGCCATTTCACCAACCAGCGTGGTCACGGTGCTTTTGGCGTTGGAGCCACTGATTGCAACGATGGGTGCCTTCGCGTTACGCGCGAACAGGTCGATGTCGCCCGACAGTTTCACGCCACGGGCCGCCGCCGCTTGCAGGGCCGGAGTCGCCAGTGCCAGGCCGGGGCTCACATAGAGCTCGTCGGCACGGCACAGGAATTCGACATCCAGCTCGCCACAACGCACTTCCACTTGCGGGTAGTCACGGCGCAGCGTGGCCAGCTCCGGCGGGTTTTCCCGCGTGTCGGCCACGGCAAACGACACGCCGCGCTGCGCGAGAAAGCGCACCAGGGACATGCCGCTCTTGCCGAGGCCGACAACGATGCGGAAGTGGTCAGAAGCGATCAGAGACACAGGTTCTACCTCAGCTTCAGCGTGGCAAGGCCGACCAGTACCAGAATCACGGTGATGATCCAGAAACGGACAATCACGCGTGGCTCGGGCCAGCCCTTGAGTTCAAAGTGGTGATGAATCGGCGCCATGCGGAACACCCGCTTGCCGGTCAACTTGAAAGACGCTACCTGGATCACCACGGACAGGGTTTCCATCACGAACACACCGCCCATGATGAACAACACGATTTCCTGACGCACAATCACGGCGATGGTGCCCAGTGCAGCGCCCAGCGCCAGGGCGCCGACGTCACCCATAAACACTTGTGCCGGGTAGGTGTTGAACCAGAGAAAACCGAGACCTGCGCCAATCAGTGCGCCGCAGAACACAATCAACTCACCTGCGCCCGGGACATACGGGATCAGCAGGTAGTCGGCAAATTTCACGTTGCCCGACAGGTAGCAGAAGATACCCAGCGCGCCGCCCACCATGACGGTGGGCATGATCGCCAGGCCGTCGAGGCCGTCAGTCAGGTTGACCGCGTTGCTCGAACCCACGATCACGAAGTAGGTGAGTACAACAAAGCCGATACCCAGCGGAATGCTGGCGTCTTTGAGGATGGGCAGGATCAGCGTGGTTTCGACCGCGCTTGGCGCCGTCATGTACAGGAAGATCGCTGCACCCAGGCCGAACACCGATTGCCAGAAATACTTCCAGCGGCTCGGAAGGCCGCGGGAGTTCTTCTCGATCACCTTGCGGTAGTCGTCGACCCAGCCAATCGCACCGAACAGCAGGGTCACGATCATCACGACCCACACATAACGGTTGCTCAGGTCAGCCCAGAGCAAGGTGCTGATGGTGATCGCCGACAGAATCAGCGCGCCACCCATGGTCGGAGTGCCGGATTTGGACAAGTGCGATTGCGGGCCGTCATTACGCACCGACTGGCCGATCTGACGGTTTTGCAGGGTGCGGATCATCCACGGCCCCAGGCACAACGACAGGGTCAACGCGGTCAGCACTCCAAGAATCCCGCGCAGGGACAAGTACTGGAAGACCGCGAAGCCTTTATGGAACTGTTGCAGATACTCCGCTAGAAGCAGCAGCATTAATGTTTCTCCCCGCTGGAACCGCACAAAGCCGCTACGACGTTTTCCATCGCTGCGCTGCGCGAGCCCTTGATCAAAATAGTGGTGTTTGTTTCGTGCTCAGCGCGAAGCGCCTTGATCAGGTCAGCCTGATTGGCGAAGTGACGAGCCTGGTGTCCAAATGCTGTGACGGCATGAGCCATCATGGGTCCCACCGCATAGAGCGCTGAAACTTTGTCGGCGGCATAAGCGCCTACTTCACGATGTCCTTGCTCCGACCACTCACCCAGTTCGCCAATATCTCCGAGCACCAGGACGGTGCGACCGGAAAAGCCGGCGAGTATATCAACGGCAGCGCACATTGAGGTGGGGTTTGCGTTGTAAGTGTCATCAATAATTCGCAGGCCTGTGGCAGTCAGCTGAGCCACTGCCCGACCTTTGACCGGCAATACCGCTTCAAGACCCGAAGCGATACCAAATAACGAGAGACCCAACGCATGGGCGGCAGCCGCGGCGGCCAAGGCGTTGGCCACATTATGCTGGCCCAGCAGGTTGAGCTGCACACGGGCTACGCCCAGCGGGCTGTGCAAGTCGAACCCCGGGCAACCGCGTGCGTCGCGGGCCAGGTTGCTTGCATAAAAATCTGCGTCCGGGTTTGCAAGGGCGAAGCTGAGCACCTTGCGCCCGGCGGCCCGGGCCTGCCAGATGCCGAAAGCCTTGTCGTCAAGATTGAGTACGGCGACGCCATCGGCATCCAGCCCTTCCAGAATCTCGCCCTTGGCTTCGACAATTTTGTCCGGCCCGCCGAACTCGCCCACGTGGGCAGTGCCGGCATTGTTGAGTACGGCTACATGCGGCTTGGTCATGCCAACTGTGTAAGCAATTTCACCCAGACGCGATGCACCCAGCTCGATCACAGCCGCCGTGTGCTCCAGCGTCAGTTCCAGCAGGGTCAACGGCACGCCCAGATCGTTATTCAAGTTACCTTTGGTCGCCAGCACCGGACCACGGGTACGCAGGATGCAGGCAAGCATTTCCTTGACCGTGGTTTTGCCACTGGAGCCGGTAATCGCGGCAACAGGCTTGGTGTATCCGGCACGGTTAAGCGCTGCCAATTGGCCCAGCGCCTGACGGGTATCCTTGACCACCAGCTGCGGCAAAGCCGAGCCGGGAACTTCACGCTCGACTAGGGCGGCAACCGCACCCTTGGCCGCAACTTCGTTCAGATAGTCATGGCCATCGAAGCGCGGGCCGGTCAGAGCCACAAACAATTGGCCCGGGGTAATCGCACGGCTGTCGATGCTGACACCATTGAAGCGGCCATCAGCCTCGACCAGTCGGCCGTTCAGGGCTGCCTGCACTTCACTGAGCAGCAGAGGCTTAAGCATGAGCAACCTCCCAGGCAGCCAGGGCTTTATCGGCCTCGACCAGGTCAGAAAAGTCATGGCGTTCGCCATTGATTTCCTGGTAGTCCTCATGCCCTTTACCGGCCAGCACGATCACGTCGTCGGCATGGGCGCCCGCGATCATCCGGGCAATCGCTTCACCGCGACCGGCCACAAAGGTGACGTTCTGCGGTGCGGTAAAGCCAACACGAATGTCATCAAAAATCTGCGTCGCAGCTTCCGTGCGCGGGTTGTCGTCAGTGACCAGAACCGTGTCAGCCAAACGCTCAACCACCTGCGCCATCAACGGACGCTTGCCGCGATCGCGATCACCGCCGCAGCCGAACAGGCACAGCAGCTTGCCTTTGGCATGGGGACGCAGGGCCAGCAATACTTTTTCCAGCGCATCCGGGGTGTGGGCGTAGTCGACCACCACCAGCGGACGGGTGCCGCCACCCAAACGCTGCATGCGACCAACCGGACCTTCCAGTTTTGGCAGCACCTTGAGGATTTCATCCAGCGCGTAATCCAGGCCCAGCAACGCGCCAACGGCGGCCAGCACGTTACTCAGGTTGAAACGGCCGAGCAGGCTGCTGCGCAGAAGATGCTCGCCTTGGGCCGTCACGACAGTGGCGCGTACGCCATCGTCATCGAAGGTCGCGTCACGGCAATAAAGTGTGGCGCTGCTGTCTTCGAGGCTATAACTGATCAGGCGCGACTCGTGTTTTTCACCCGCCAGCTGGCGGCCGAACTCATCGTCCAGGTTGAGCACCCGACAACGCAGGTCAGGCCAGGCAAACAGCTTGGCTTTGGCCGCAGCGTAAACCTCCATGGTGCCGTGGTAGTCCAGATGGTCTCGGGACAGGTTGGTCAGCACGGCAACATCAAAAGCCAATGCGCTGACGCGGCCCTGATCCAGGCCGTGGGAAGAGACTTCCATGGCGACCGCTTTGGCCCCGGCCTTTTTCAGGTCGGCCAGCATGGCCTGTACCGCAATCGGGTCTGGCGTGGTGTGGCGACCGCTTTGCAGCGCACCATAAAAGCCTGCGCCCAAGGTCCCGACGATGCCGCAGTGCTGACCCAGCAGGTCCAGCGCCTGGGCCACCAGCTGAGTA
The DNA here is from genome assembly GCF_055408345.1 of Pseudomonas sp. B424. NCBI lineage: Bacteria > Pseudomonadati > Pseudomonadota > Gammaproteobacteria > Pseudomonadales > Pseudomonadaceae > Pseudomonas > Pseudomonas sp. B424. The sequence continues at coordinate 26,009 of NZ_JBUZTL010000029.1, forward strand.
ACGCTGGTTTTACCGTTGGTGCCGGTCACGCCGACCAGGTTCAGGTGGTGGCTCGGTTCGCCATAAAAGCGCCCGGCAATGTCGGACAACTGGGCCGCCAGGCCTTTTACCGGAATCAGCGGCACATCGGTAATAGGCAGCACCGAGGCACCATCCACTTCATAGGCCACGGCAGCAGCGCCGCGCTTGAGCGCGTCAGCAATATGTTCACGACCATCAAGCTTGCCGCCAGGCACGGCAAGGAACAAATCACCTGCGCGCACGTTACGGCTGTCGAGGGTCAGCTCACGAATCAGCAGATCGTGACCGGCGTGAGGGAAAATCTTGTTCAGGCTCAAGGACATTAGCCACGCCCTCCTTTGGCTGCAGCAGCAGTTGCTGCCGCTTGTTGCTCCGCTGCCGTCGGCAGGTTATCCGGGGTCACGTTCATCAGGCGCAAAGTGCCGGACATGACTTTGCTAAATACCGGGGCAGATACCAGACCACCGAAGTAGCCCGCCTTGCTCGGCTCATCGATGACTACAACGATCGCGTAACGCGGGTCGCTCATGGGGCCAAAGCCCGCGAACAGGGAGCGGTAGGAGTTCACCGCATAACCCTTCACACCGCCGGACGAGGTTTTACGCGCAGTACCCGACTTGCCTCCGACGTGGTACGCCGGCACCTTGGCACGCCATACACCACGCGGGTTTTCGATAACTTCCTGGAGCATGCCCTGAACGGTCTTGGCCACTTGCTCAGGCATGACCTGGGCAGCCTCGGCCGGCTTGTCTGCTTTAAGCAGGGTCAGCGGGGCAAGCTTGCCGTTGTTGGCCAATGCCGAGAACGCATGAACCAGCTGAATCGCGGTCACTGAAACACCGTAGCCGTAAGACAGGGTCGCGGTTTCGGCCTTGCGCCACTCGCGGTAGTTGGGCAGGTTGCCGACACGTTCGCCCGGGAACCCCAGCCCAGTGTCCTGACCCAGGCCCATTTTCGCCATCTGGCGGAAAATGGCTTCGCCGCCGATGTCGAAGGCCACCTTGCTCATACCCACGTTACTGGAGTTAATCAGGATGCCGGTCAGGTCGAGGATCGGACCTTCGGAACGCGATACGTCACGAATGGTGTATTTGCCCAGTTGCAATGTGCCCGGGTACACCTCGACCTTGTCGGTGGGTTTCCAGCGTCCGCTTTCCAGCGCCGCGCTCATTGAGATCGGCTTGACCGTCGAACCTGGCTCGAACACATCGATCATGGCGCGGTTACGCATCATCGCCGGCTGCAGGTTGCGACGATTGTTCGGGTTGTAGGTCGGCTGGTTGACCATGGCCAGAATCTCGCCGGTCTTCACGTCCATGATCACCAGGCTGCCGGCCTTGGCTCCGTTCTCGACCAGCGCATTGCGCAGCTCGCGGTTGGCCAGATACTGCAGGCGCAGGTCAATCGACAACGCCAAGGTCTTCCCTGCCTTGGCGTTTTTGGTCACTTGCACGTCTTTGATCAGACGCCCGCGCCGATCCTTGATGACCTGACGCTTGCCCGGTACCCCGGCCAGCCACTCGTCATAGGCCAGCTCGACGCCTTCACGACCTTTATCGTCAATATCGGTAAAGCCGACCATGTGGGCCGTTACTTCACCGGCAGGGTAAAAACGGCGGAACTCTTCAATGCCGTATACACCTGGCACTTTCAGGTCGAGCACCACCTGACCCTGCTCAGGCGTCAAGCCACGGACCAGGTAGATGAATTCTTTATTGGCTTGCTGTTCCAGGCGTGCAGTCAGCACTTTGGGGTCTTGCCCAAGCGCGTGCGCCAGTGCGGGCCAACGGTCCTTGGCAACCTGCATTTCTTTGGCATTGGCCCACAGGGTGGTCACCGGAGTGCTCACGGCCAGGGGTTCGCCATTGCGGTCGGTAATCAGGCCGCGGTGCGCAGGAATCGGGATGTGACGCAAGCTGCGTGCATCGCCCTGCCCCTTGAGGAAGTCATGGTCGATCACTTGCAGATAAACGATCTGGCACGCGATCGCACCTACCAGCAGTGCCAGCAATGCCAGCACCACACGAAAACGCCACGGGTAGAGTGCGCCTTCGAGTTTGATCATGGCGCCACCATTCGAACTTCTGCTGCGCCCGGAATGCGCATTTTCAGTTGTTCGCTGGCCAGGGTTTCGATGCGGCTATGGGCAGTCCAGGTGCTTTGCTCGAGAATCAAGCGACCCCACTCTGCCTGCGCCTTGTCGCGCACGCTCAACTCCCCGTACAGGGTGTTGAGCAATTGCCGGTTCCAGTGCGCGCTGTAAGAAACGCCCACGGCCGAAACCAGCACACCAAGAAACAGGAGCAGCATGAAAAAGCTTCCGCCGGGAAGTGGCTTGGCGAAGAGCTTGTTCAACGAAGCTTCTCCGCGACGCGCATGACAGCGCTGCGCGAGCGCGGATTGGCCTTGAGTTCCTCATCGGAAGCAGTCTGGGCCTTGCCATGAATCTTGATTTTCGGCACAAAAGCCACGTGCTGCACAGGCAGCCCACGAGGCAGGTTGTCGGGTTCGCCCTTGACCAGCTTGCGCATGAACAGTTTGACCATGCGGTCTTCAAGGGAGTGAAAGCTGATCACGACCAGACGGCCGCCCACTTCCAGCGATTCCAGCGCAGCCTCAAGGCCGGCCTCAAGATCGCCCAGTTCGTTGTTGACGTGAATGCGCAGGCCCTGGAATGTACGGGTTGCCGGGTGTTTTCCCTTCTCCCAGGCAGGGTTGGCCACTTTCAGCACTTCAGCCAGATCAGCCGTGCGCTCGAACGGTTTGATGTCACGACGCTCTACAACAGCGCGCGCCATGCGCCCGGAAAAACGTTCTTCGCCATATTCCTTGAAGACGCGGGCAATTTCTTCACGGGAGGCGGTATTGACGAACTCGGCAGCGCTGATACCGCTGTCCGGGTTCATACGCATGTCCAGCGGGCCGTCATTCATGAAGCTGAAGCCGCGCTCCGGGTCGTCGAGCTGTGGCGACGAAACGCCCAGATCGAGCAGCACACCGCTGACTTTACCGGCCAGACCGCGCTCGGCAATTTCGGATCCCATTTCAGCAAAGCTGCGTTGCACAATAACAAAGCGGCCGTCTTCGGCCGCTAGCGCTTGCCCGGTGGCAATTGCCTGGGGATCTTTGTCAAACCCGAGTAAACGACCCTCGGGACCAAGCTTCTGGAGTATCAGGCGGCTATGTCCGCCGCGACCGAAGGTGCCATCCAGATAGCATCCATCAGGACGTACGGCGAGAGCCTCTACGGCTTCGTCGAGCAGTACGGTGATGTGGTTGAAGCCGCTATCTATAGTCACAGGATTAAATCACGCAGTTCTTCAGGCATGGCGCCCGGTTGTTGAATGGCTGCAAGGTCAGCGGCAGAAACAGCTTCCCAGGCATCCTCGTCCCACAGTTGAAACTTGTTTAGCTGGCCAACCAACATCGCGCGTTTATCCAATTTGGCATATTCACGCAAACGCGGCGGCACCAGAAATCGACCACTGCCATCGAGCTCAAGATCGACGGCATTACCAATCAACAGACGCTGCAAGCGGCGGTTCTCTTCACGCAACGAAGGCAACGCCCGTAGCTTGGTTTCAATCAATTCCCACTCGTCCAGCGGGTACACACACAAGCAGGGATCTACCGCATCAATGGTCACGATCAGTTGCCCGGAACTACGCGAAATCAGCTCGTCACGGTACCGGCTCGGCATTGCGAGTCGGCCCTTGGCATCGAGACTGATTGCATTGGCTCCGCGAAACACTGTGCGCTTCTCCAAATATTAGCGTTTTACGCTTAGAAAACCCACTTTATGCCACTTTCCACCACTTATGCACACTATAGGAATGCGCCCACCACACCGTCAAGGAGCGACCCACAGGAAAACCCTTACATAACGGAGATTTAGGAGAGGAAATAGACTCAGAGCAGTAAGCGAAGGTTTTTTTTGACGAGTAATGCACAGCGAATTCAAAGCTCTGGACTTCAAACTTAAAGTAGTTTGTTAAGACTAAGAACTTTTCGGCATTACGTCGGGTATTGTTCTGACGATTGCTGGCGGGGGATAAAACGATTTCGGATATAGCAATCTGCCTGCAGGGCAAGCAGAAGAAAAAAAGGTGGAGAGTCGATCTGTAAGCCGGGTTCTGTCGTGAACAGTCATTCGTCTACGATGGCCATCACTGGACATCTTTAGCAACCTACCCGGTCCCAGCGCGGGCCACGCCTTGGGACCCTATTTGGTCTTGCTCCAAGTGGGGTTTACCTAGCCACGAACTGTTGCCAGTCGTGCGGTGCGCTCTTACCGCACCTTTTCACCCTTACCGGCGCCGAAGCGCTTAGGCGGTTATTTTCTGTGGCACTTTCCGTAGGCTCACGCCTCCCAGGCATTACCTGGCACTTCGCCCTATGGAGCCCGGACTTTCCTCCCCCCCCTAATTTTCATAGAAGGCAGCGACTGTCCAATCGACTCTCCGGCGCGAAGATTAACTGTACAGAGCGTATAGAACAAGCGTTAAAAGCCAGAAGGCACGCTCATCTACCCGACTTGAGGCTTTTAACAACTCAATCAAATACGCCGAAATATCAAAACGCCACTATCCAGCCCGAAGCGTTACTCAACTTTTTGCTTTTCCAGTGCAACTTGATACAGCACATTTTTGCGCTCGCCGGTTATTTCAGCTGCAAGTGCTGCTGCACGCTTGAGGGGCATCTCCTTGAGCAACAAGTCCAGGATGCGCATCGCCTCACTACTGACCACTTCATCGGTTTCGGGCGCGGTCCAGCCGGCGACCAGCACAACGCACTCGCCGCGCTGCTGATTGCTGTCGCCCTCAACAAAGGCGCGCAACTCGGACAACGGCAAACCCTTGAGTGTTTCGAAGGTCTTGGTCAGCTCACGTGCAAGCAAAGCCGGGCGATCCGGACCGAACACCAGCTCCAGATCCTGCAGGCACTCAAGAATGCGGTGCGGCGCCTCGTAGAAAATCAACGTGCGCGGCTCTTCTTTAAGCAACTCCAGGCGCGAACGACGCCCGACGGCCTTGGCTGGCAGAAAACCTTCAAAGATGAAGCGATCAGAAGGCAGACCCGCCGCGGACAGCGCCGCGATCAATGCACAGGCACCGGGCACGGGCACAACCCTGACCCCGGCCGCTCGCGCCTGACGCACCAGGTGATAACCCGGGTCGGAGATCAACGGCGTACCCGCATCGGAGATCAATGCAACATCTTCACCGGCCAGCAAACGCTGAATGAAGCGACTGCCCTCATCGCGCTCGTTATGTTCGTGGCAGGCACCCAGCGGCGTTGAAATGCCGAAGTGCTGCAGCAGGCGCAGGGAGTGACGCGTGTCTTCGGCCGCAATCAATGACACGTCACGCAAGACCTTTAACGCACGCGCACTAATGTCGTCCAGGTTACCGATGGGCGTGGCCACCACATAAAGTGAGCCAACAACGGAATTCAAATCACCTGGAGCAGTCAAAACGCGCACCTCATAAGAGTTAAAGGCGCCATTGTAGCGCGTAGAGCCCTCATGAACGTACCCGCCCTGCAGGTCGCAACGCGTCACCAGGGAAACTTTCACCGCCACAACCTACAGAAGTGATCTAAATTCAGGCTTTATCGCCTGTAACATCGCGCCCCGGCCGACGCTTGGGTACACTTCCCCACTCATTTGATCGAGTATCAGGAACACTACATGATCGCTTGCCTGCGGCTGTTCACTGCCCTCTGCCTCGCTGCCCTGTTGGCGGCTTGCGCCAGCTCGCCCTCGTCCAGCCTTGGCGAACTCCCACGGACCCCGGACGCCAGCCTTGAGCAACTGCTCCAGCAGGCAGCCGAGAGCACAAATCCGGAAAAGGCCGCCCTGCTGCGCTTGTCCGCAGCCGACCTAGCCCTGCGCCAGCATCATAATGACCGCGCAGCGCAGATTCTGGCCCAGGTCCCGCTGGATCAACTCAAGCCCGCCCAGCAAGTATTTGCCAGCACGCTGGCAGCCGAGCTGGCGATGAGCCGCAATGACCCGAAGGCCGCCCTGACCGCCCTGAATCACCCAAGCGTGTCGCGCCTGAGCGAATTGCCGACAGACTTGCAGGTGCGCACCCACACCGTTCACGCGAACGCCCTTGAGGCTGATGGCCAGACCCTGGCCGCCGCACGCGAACGCGCAGCGATGACCCCTAACCTTACTGGCGATGCTGCCAACAGCAACAACGAAGCCATCTGGGCACTGGTTGCCGCCCTGCCGGTGGATCAGCTTCAGGCCCACAGCAATGACGTGCTGGGTGGCTGGATGTCTCTGGCACTGACCGTCAAGAGCGCCGGCACCCTTCAGGACCAGCAAAACGCCATCGACCAATGGCGCGCCCAGAATCCGGCTCACCCGGCCGCCATCCAACTGCCCGCACCACTGATCAAGCTCAAGGAGCTGGCCAGCCAGCCACTGACCAAGATTGCCCTGCTGCTGCCCCAGGAGGGCCAACTGGCCTCTGTCAGCAGAGCGCTGCGCGACGGTTTCATGGCTGCGCACTATCAGGCACAGCAAGCCGGGCAAAACCCGCCGAGCATCCAGTTCTATGACAGCTCGCGCCTGACCTCGCTGGACGAGTTCTATCGTCAGGCACAAGCCGACGGCGTGCAGCTGGTGGTAGGCCCGCTGGAGAAACCGCTTGTCAAACAACTCAATGCCCGCCCGCAACTGCCGATCACTACCCTGGCCCTGAACTACAGCGAAGGCGCACAAGGCCCGGCGCAGTTGTTCCAGTTTGGCCTGGCAGCAGAAGACGAAGCCCGTGAAGTGGCCCGCCGCGCACGTGCCGATGGCCTGAGCCGCGCCGGCGCCATGGTGCCGGTCGGCGAATGGGGCAATCGGGTGCTCAAGGCATTCCGCGAGGAATGGGAAGCCCACGGCGGGACCATCGTCGGCATCGAACATATCGACAAGCCCGTAGCCCTGGCCCAACAGGTCGCTGATCTGGTGCAACTGCGCAAAACCGCAGGCGGCTCGGCCACACCTTCACGCCGTCAGGACATGGAGTTTATCTTCCTCGCCGCCACCCCTCAGCAGGCCCAGCAGATCAAGCCGACATTGAACTACCAGTACGCTGGCGACATCCCGGTGTACGCGACGTCCCACGTATTCAGCGCCAGTGGCGACCAGAACCAGTACAACGACATGAACGGCATCCGTTTTTGTGAAACACCCTGGCTGCTCGACCCTGCCAACCCGCTGCGCCAGCAAGTGACCGCGCAGTGGCCGCAGGCTGGCGGCAGTCTTGGCCGCCTGTATGCGATGGGCATCGACGCCTACCGCCTGGCGCCGAGCCTGGGACAGCTCAAAGCACTGCCCGACTCCCGGATTGACGGTCTGTCCGGCAGCCTGAGCATGAGCTCGACACAACGGGTCGAACGTCAGTTGCCGTGGGCCGAGTTCATCAATGGCCAACCTCAACGCCTTCCAGATACTCCCAACTGATGCCCGACCGCTCGAGCCAGCACACTGGCAAGGATGCCGAGCACCTGGCGCTGCGGCATCTTGAGCAACAGGGCTTGCGCCTGCTGGCGCAGAACTGGTTATGCAAGCGTGGCGAGCTGGATCTGGTCATGCTTGACGGCGATACAGTAGTATTCGTCGAAGTTCGTTACAGAAAACACGCGCAATGGGGTGGCGCACTTGCCAGCATTGACGCACGCAAGCGTCAAAAGCTGATACTTGCCGCCCAGTACTTTTTGCAGCGCGAGTCGCGCTGGGCCAGTCAGCCGTGCCGATTTGACGTCGTGACACTGGACGGCGCAACACCCCAATTGAACTGGCTACGGAACGCCTTTGACAGCTAATGCGCTGCCAGGCCGATTCCAGCACCCTTTTTTAAACGATTTTGCTTTGCTTTGCGGGCTGCACATTTTTGTGCCGGGAAGTCACTCAGGAACACCTGGATCACGCCCGACCAGCCGCCCTACTTAAGGTCACATAGATGGACATGCAATCCCGGATTCGCCAGCTTTTTCAGGCCAGCATCGACACCAAGCAGCAGGCGATGGACGTTCTTGCCCCCCACATCGAGCAAGCCAGCCAGGTTATGGTCAACGCCCTGCTCAACGAAGGCAAAATGCTTTCGTGCGGCAATGGTGGATCAGCCGGTGACGCCCAGCACTTCTCGTCCGAACTGCTCAACCGCTTTGAGCGTGAGCGCCCCAGCCTGCCTGCCATTGCACTGACCACCGACACCTCGACGATCACCTCGATCGCCAACGACTACAGCTTCAACGAGATATTCTCCAAGCAGATCCGCGCACTCGGCCAACCCGGCGACGTGCTGCTGGCCATTTCCACCAGCGGCAACTCGGCCAATATCATCCAGGCCATCCAGGCCGCGCACGACCGTGAAATGATCGTGGTCGCGATGACTGGCCGCGATGGCGGCGGCATGGCCTCGCTACTGCTGCCTGAGGACGTCGAGATTCGCGTCCCGTCCAATGTCACTGCACGTATTCAAGAAGTCCACCTGCTGGCGATCCACTGCTTGTGCGATCTGATCGACAGCCAACTGTTCGGGAGTGAAGAATGACCTTTAATCGCCTTAGCCTCGTAGCACTGACGCTATGCCTGGGCCTGACTGCCGGCTGCAGCTCGGTGCTGACCGCCACCCGCGACACGCCAATCGAAGATGACCGCGGCACCCGCACCTTCGGCAGCAAGATCGACGACTCCCTGATCGAAACCAAGGTCGCCGTGAACGTGGCCAAGGCCAGCCCGGATCTGGACAAGGGCTCGCACATCGTTGTCACCAGCTACAACGGCATCGTGCTGCTGGCCGGCCAGACCCCCCGCGCCGATCTCAAGGCCCAGGCCGAACAGGCTGCTGCAGCTGTTCAACGGGTCAAAAAGGTGAACAACGAGCTGCAGGTCATGGCACCGTCATCGATCATTGCGCGCAACAATGACGCCTGGCTGACCACCAAGATCAAGACCCAGATGCTGACCGACAGTGCGATCCCCGGCTCGCGCATCAAGATCGTCACCGAAAACGGCATCGTCTACATGCTCGGCCTGGTGACCAAGCAAGAAGCCGCCCGCGCCACCAGCCTGGTGCAAGGCGTTTCCGGGGTACAAAAAATCGTCAAACTGTTTGAGTACATCGACTGACAGACCCGATTGTCAGGCACAAAAAAGGCGACCTTTGCAGGTCGCCTTTTTATTACTTGACCACTTTCAGGCTTGGCCGACCCGTAGGTCTTGGCGGCTCAGTGCCTGGCGGCGGCACATCGTCATCCGGCTCGAGCTCGTCATCGCCTTCAAGAAGCTCTTCCTGCTCGAACACCATACCCTGGCCATTCTCGCGGGCATAAATCCCCAGAATTGCCGATATGGGCACGTACAACGTGTGTGGGACACCACCAAAGCGCCCTTCAAAGCTTACTGCTTCGTTGTCCATGTGCAGTTGACGCACGGCGGTTGGCGAAACATTCAGGACAATCTGCCCGTCACTGGCAAAACCCTGAGGTACTTGCACCTTGGGGTAGTCAGAGTTAACCAGCATGTGCGGAGTGCAATCGTTATCCACAATCCACTCGTACAGCGCACGCACCAGATAAGGTCGACTTGAATTCATCGAGGGCTCCTAAAGCCTTAGCGCATGTCGCGTTCGACACCAGACAAACTTGCCTGGAAAGCCTCACGCGCAAATTGGCGCTCCATATAGTCGAGCAGCGGCTTGGCCGGCCGCGGCAATTCAATACCCAGAATGGGCAGGCGCCAGAGTATCGGCAATAGGCAGCAGTCGACCAGACTTAGCTCTGTGCTGAGGAAAAAAGGTTTGTCCGCAAACAACGCAGACACCCCTGTCAGGCTCTCACGCAGCTCTTTGCGCGCCTGAACCCGGGCCGGCTCTTTGGTGCGCGAATCGAGAATCGAATCCACCAGCACACACCAGTCGCGCTGGATGCGATGCATCAGCAGACGGCTGTTGGCCCGCGCTACCGGATAAACCGGCAACAACGGCGGATGCGGATAGCGTTCATCCAGATATTCCATCACCACACTCGACTCCCACAACGCCAGGTCGCGATCGACCAGGGTTGGCAGGCTGCCGTAAGGGTTCACTTCGATCAGCTTCGACGGCTGACGGCCCGCCTCCACACTGATGATCTCGGCGCTGACACCTTTCTCTGCGAGCACAATGCGTACTCGGTGGGAATAGTGGTCGGCGGGGTCGGAGTAACAGGCCAACCGATTGGTCACGCCCATGGCGGTCCTCCTCGCTTGTTGAAATTATCGGGAGCGGAAAAACGAACGCGCCCAAGGAACGTCTCCGATAACCGCAGAACCCGGGCAAACCAGGTCTTTCGACCCGGCTTGCCGCTTGTCCTGCACTGTTACCTTTTCAGAGACACCCTCGGGCGCGCACGATTAACAGCAATGCGTGTAACTATATCAGTGCACATCTTTCCAGTATTCGCGCTTGAGCAGATAAGCGAACACAAAGAAGAAGGCCAGGTAGAGCAGCACGTAAGTACCGATGCGCTGATGCTCCAGCTTCACCGGGTTAGCCGAGTAGGCCAGGAAGGTCACAAGATTCTTGATCTTCTCATCGAACTGCTCTTCAGTCAGCGTGCCGGTTTTTGGCAGAACTGTCAGCTGGTCGCACGCTTCATGTGTCAAAGGCGTGCCGGTCAACGGATCATACTGCTTCTTGCCGTCTTCTACGATCTGTACTTGCTTGCAGCCTACAACCTGACGACCTTGCAACGGCGCCAGAACGTTAGGCATGCCCACGTTCGGGAAGACCTTGTTGTTCACACCCCAAGGGCGCGACGGGTCTTCGTAGAAAGAACGCAGATAGCTATAGAGCCAGTCAGTACCGCGCACGCGGGCCACCAGCGTCAGGTCTGGCGGTGCAGCACCGAACCAGGCCTTGGCATCAGCAGGCTGCATGCCGATGTTCATGTGGTCGCCAATCTTGGCACCGGTGAACACCAGGTTGTCGAGCATGACGTCATGGGGAATCCCCAGGTCGTCTGCCACACGCTCGTAGCGCTGGAACTTGGCACTGTGACAGCCCATGCAGTAGTTGGCGAACGTACGCGCGCCGTCCTGCATGGCAGCCTTGTCAGAAACATCGATGTCGACCTTGTCGAGTTGTACGCCCTGCTCGGCCGCAAAGGACAAAGCAGGCATCACCGCAAGCATCAATACAGCAAATAGCTTTTTCATCAGCCAGTCACCCTTTCCGGAACCGGTTTGGTCTTCTCAAGCCTGGTGTAGAACGGCATCAGAATGAAGTAGGCGAAGTACAGGAAGGTACACACCTGCGACAGCAACGTACGACCCGGGGTCGGTGCCAATACACCCAACACACCCAGAATCACGAACGAGATGCAGAAGATCCACAGCCAGATTCGGCTCAGCCAGCCCTTGTAGCGCATGGATTTAACCGGGCTGCGGTCAAGCCATGGCAACACGAACAACATGGCAATAGCAGCGCCCATGGCGATTACGCCAAGCAGCTTGTCCGGGATTGCACGCAAGATCGCGTAGAACGGTGTGAAGTACCAGACAGGCGCAATGTGTTCCGGCGTTTTAAAGGCGTTAGCCTGTTCAAAGTTCGGTTTTTCCAGGAAGTAGCCACCCATTTCCGGGAAGAAGAACACAATCGAGCAGAAGATAAACAGGAACACCACCACGCCGACGATGTCTTTCACGGTGTAGTACGGATGGAAGGCAATGCCGTCCAGCGGTACGCCGTTTTCGTCCTTGTGCTTTTTGATGTCCACGCCGTCCGGGTTGTTGGACCCGACTTCGTGCAAGGCCAGAACGTGCAGCACGACCAGGCCCAGAATCACGATCGGCAAAGCCACCACGTGCAGGGCGAAGAAGCGGTTCAGGGTAATTCCGGAGATCAGGTAGTCACCGCGAATCCACTGGGTCAGGTCGTTACCGATAACCGGAATCGCACCGAACAGCGAGATGATCACCTGGGCGCCCCAATAGGACATTTGCCCCCAAGGCAGCAGGTAACCCATGAAGGCTTCCGCCATCAGGGCCAGATAAATCATCATGCCGAACAGCCACACCAGCTCACGGGGCTTTTGGTACGAGCCGTAGAGCAAGCCGCGGAACATGTGCAGATAGACGACGACAAAGAACGCCGATGCACCCGTAGAGTGCAGATAACGCAGGATGGAGCCGTATTCGACGTCACGCATGATGTATTCGACAGAAGCAAAAGCTTCTTCTGCCGACGGCGTGTAGCTCATGGTCAGCCACACACCGGTAACGATCTGGTTTACCAGAACGAGCAATGCGAGAGAGCCAAAGAAGTAGAAGAAGTTGAAGTTCTTCGGAGCGTAATACTTGCTCAGATGGTCTTCCCACATCTTGGTAGCGGGGAAGCGAGCATCAATCCAATCCATGAACTTGCTCATTACGCGCTCTCCTCTTCAAGGCCAACGACAATGATGTTGTCACTGCCAGCTACATAGTAGTAAGGAGGCACGGGCAGGTTCAGCGGAGCAGGTTGCGACTTGTAGACGCGGCCGGCCAGGTCATAGTGCGAACCATGGCAAGGGCAGAAATACCCCCCGACCCAATCCTTGCCCAGGTCAGCAGGTGCGACCTCGGGACGGAAAGTTGGCGAGCAACCCAAGTGCGTGCAAATGCCGATCAACACCAACACTTCTGGCTTGATGGACCGCCACTCGTTTTTCGAGTTTTCAGGTTGATCCGATTGCGCGGACTCAGGATCAGCAAGCTGCCCTTCGATCTTCTTCAGATTCGCCAGGATCTCCTCAGTGCGGCGGACAATGAATACTGGCTGACCGCGCCACTCAGCAATCATCTGCTGCCCCGGCTCGATCTTTGCAATATTCACTTTCACCGGTGCGCCTGCGGCTTTCGCCTTGGCACTTGGGAACCACGACCCCACGAACGGGACCGCCGCCCCCACCGCTCCTGCAGCACCCACCACGGATGTGGCTGCTACGAGGAAGCGACGCCGGCCGACATTTACGCCGTCATTGCTCATTCAGTCCTCTCCCATCAGCTTTGTGGCCTGTTAAATCAGGCATCTACTAAATTTGCATCTGAACTTATAAAAATTTTGCAGAATGGTAATGAAAAGCCCCTACTCTGACAAGGTAATTACCGCTCTCGGGCGGCTACAAGCCTTGCAGTATAGGCGTTTGCTGGATGTGGCAAGTTGTCACATCAAGAAATCATCACCCATAAAAAACGCCCAGCTCCGAAGGAGACTGGGCGCTTTTGAACGAAGCTGCGAATTAACGCTTCGAGTACTGCGGACGCTTACGCGCTTTACGCAGACCGACTTTCTTACGTTCAACTTCACGAGCATCGCGAGTAACGAAGCCAGCTTTGCGCAGAGCGCCACGCAGGGTTTCGTCGTACTGCATCAGTGCGCGAGTGATACCGTGGCGGATTGCGCCAGCTTGACCACTTACACCACCACCGATCACGGTGACGTAGATGTCGAATTTCTCGACAGTCTCAGTCAGTTCCAGCGGCTGACGAACTACCATGCGGGCAGTTTCGCGACCGAAGAAATTCTCCAGAGTGCGGTTGTTGATCGAGATGTTACCGGTACCCGGACGCAGGAAAACGCGAGCGGTTGCGGTTTTACGACGGCCAGTGCCGTAGTTTTGAGTCGCCGACATAATGAACTATTCCGTTAAAACTTCAGTTCTTGGGGCTGCTGAGCAGTATGAGGGTGTACAGCGCCCGCATAGACTTTCAGCTTACGGTACATGTCGCGACCCAGCGGGTTTTTAGGCAGCATGCCTTTAACCGCGGTCTCGATCACGCGTTCAGGAGCTTTGGCGATCAGCTTTTCGAAGTTGATCGACTTAATCCCGCCCGGGAAACCGGAGTGAGAGTAGTACATTTTGTCAGTGGTTTTAGCGCCAGTGACACGAATCTGCTCGGCATTGATAACAACGATGTAGTCACCGGTGTCAACGTGCGGAGTGTATTCAGGCTTGTGCTTGCCACGCAGACGGCTCGCGATTTCGGTGGCCAGACGACCCAGTGTCTGGCCAGCAGCGTCGACGACAAACCAGTCGCGCGTAACTGTTTCCGGTTTAGCAGTAAAAGTTTTCATTCTTTATAGCCTCAGGGGCCGCCCTGTAAATTAGACGGCGGATCTTACTGAATAGTGCGTACTTTGACAAGTCAAAGGCAGCCGGATACAGACGCTATCGGGGGCTCGGGTCAGCGCGTCCGTTCAACGGCAAGATTCTTCGGCGGGCGGCGCATCACTTCCACCGCAGAAAGAGGTCGGCAATTATCCAGATTGCGAAAAAAAATACAACCTGCTTTTATGATTCTTTACCCGAAGGAGTCACCGATGGATTACCGCCAGCTAGGCCGAACCAATCTGAAAGTAAGCGCAATCGCCCTCGGAACCATGACCTGGGGCGAGCAAAACACCCAGAATGAAGCCTTCGCTCAAATCGAATACGCGAAAAACGCCGGGATCAATTTTATCGATACCGCCGAAATGTACCCGGTGCCGCCCAAGGCAGAAACCTACGCCAGCACCGAGCGCTACATCGGAAACTGGTTCAAGGCCCGGGGTGATCGCGCCGACTGGGTACTGGCCAGCAAGATCGCCGGCCCCGGCAATGGCATCGATTACATTCGTGACGGCCACCTCAAGCACAACCGCACCCATATCGTGCAAGCCCTGGACGCCAGCCTCAAACGCCTGCAGACCGACTGGATCGATCTTTACCAATTGCACTGGCCCGAGCGCAGCACCAACTTTTTCGGCCAGCTGGGCTACAAGCACAACGCCGACGAAACCTTCACCCCGCTCGAAGACACCCTTGAGGCACTGGACGAGCAAGTCAGGGCCGGCAAGATCCGCCACATCGGCCTGTCCAACGAAACACCCTGGGCCACCATGAAGTTCCTGCAACTGGCCGAAAGCCGTGGCTGGCCCCGTGCCGTTTCGATCCAGAATCCCTACAGCCTGCTTAACCGCAGCTTCGAAGTCGGCTTGGCTGAAATCGCCATTCGCGAACAGTGCGGCCTGCTCGCCTATTCGCCTCTGGCGTTCGGAATGCTCTCGGGCAAGTACTGTGGCGGTGCCCGGCCGCCAAAAGGCCGCCTGAGCCTCTACAGCCGCTTCTCGCGCTATTCAAACCCCCAGGCCGTGGCTGCCAGCGAGCGTTATGTGGCCCTGGCCCGCGAACATGGTCTGGATCCGGCGCAAATGGCCCTGGCCTACGTCACCCGACAACCTTTCGTCACCAGCAACATCATTGGTGCCACGACCATGGAGCAGCTCGAAAGCAATATCGCGAGTTTCGCCCTGCAATTATCGGATGAAGTGCTGGCCGGCATCGAAGCAATCCACAAGGAGCAGCCAAACCCGGCGCCTTGACCCCAATAAAACCCTCGTAGGCGCTGCCGCAGGTTGCGATCTTTTGAACCGTCGCAGCCATCGTGCTTCGGCAGCGCCTACAGGGGGTTGTGTACCCTCCCCCTAGACACACAGGAAAAAAAATAAGACGATCCAGCCGCAAGTTGACCAATTTCACCTATAAGAATAATCAAAAATATGTCTAATCAACTCTCCACGCCCCTGCGGCGCGTCAGCATTTTGGCCATCGATCGGGTATTCGCCTCGACCTTGATGCATGCCAAGGATTTCTTTCATCTCGCCAGCCTGCGTCACGGCAAGCAACTGGGCCAAGGCCTTACCGCCACCTTCGAAACACGCCTGGTCAGCCCCGACGGCAAACCGGCGATCAGCTTCAGTAATGTGCTGCTCCCCGTCGATGGCGGCCTGGAAGACGCGGACATCATCATCCTCCCGGCCTTTGGCGACGATTTCGACACCCTCTGCCAACGCTATCCGCAAGTCCTTCCATGGCTGCGTGAACAGCATGCACGCGGCGCCGTCCTGTGCGCAGAGGCCACCGGTGTGTTCTGGCTCGCCGAAGCCGGGCTGCTGGATGGCAAAGAAGCCACGACCTACTGGCGCTTTTTCAGCACTTTCGCCCAGCGCTACCCCAAGATTCATTTGAACCAGGACAAGCACCTCACCGACGCAGACAACCTCTACTGCGCCGGCGGCCCGACTTCAGCCTGCGACCTTTATATTTATCTGATCGAGCGTTTCTGCGGCGCCAACATCGCCCAGGCCGTGGCCCGCGACATTCTTTACGAAGTGCAGCGCAACTACACACCGGGGCGCATCGGCTTCGGCGGTCAGAAGCTGCACCAGGATGTGATCATCCTGCAAATCCAGCACTGGCTCGAAGATCACTTTGCCGACAAGTTCCGCTTCGAAGACGTTGCCCGCGAGCACGGCATGAGCATTCGCAACTTCATGCGACGTTTTCAGATGGCAACGGGCGACAAACCGCTGCACTACCTGCAACGACTGCGCATAGAAACGGCCAAGGGCCTGCTGTCGGCCACCCGCAAAAGCATCAAGACCATCAGCTACGACGTGGGCTATGACGACGCAAGCTTCTTTGCCCGGCTGTTTCGCCAGCACACCGAGCTGTCACCGAACCAGTATCGCCAGCAGTTTCAGCAGGCGGCGTACGTCGAAAAGCAGATCGCTTAAATTCATAGCGATGGACTACACATCAAACGGAATCATCTTATTCCTCTGCGTACCTGAAAAGCCTCTGATAAAAAACGCCCTGAACGGGGCGTGTATAGAGGCTTTACCTGCCCCCTGCGGAGGTACGCACCATGCAGCAAAAACTCAACCACACTTCCCTGCCCATACTTGCCATCGGCGCCTTGGGCGAAACCGTGAGCATCCGCCCACCGCAGCCCGCAGCGGGGTTGGCGCCTGCGGCCAGCGATGAAGCGCTGCTCAGCAGCATAGCGGAGCTGCACGAGGAGCTGGATGTCCACATCGAAACCTTGTGCATGGCGCCCAGCGCCTCGCTGGATTTCAATTTATTGCTTGAGGTGCTGATCTGGGCCCAGGAGCAAGTCAAACTCGGTGTACAAGGTGTGGTGATTACCCAGGGCACTGACACCCTGGAAGAAGCCGCCTTTTTCTTTGATCTGTTATGGAATTGCGACGTGCCGCTGGTGCTGACAGGCGCCATGCGCGCCTTCGTCCAGCCCAGTGCAGACGGCCCCGCCAATCTGCTGGATGCCATCAGGGTTGCGCTCGACACGCAGAGCCGCAAGCGCGGCGTCCTGGTGGTGATGAACAACCAGATTCATCAGGCACAGCATGTACGAAAAAGCTCATCCATGGCGCTGGAAGCCTTCAGCTCCCCGCTTTTCGGCCCGGCAGGACTACTGGTCGAGCGACGTATCTGCTATTTGCGCAAACCTTCACCCCGAACGGTCCTGCCTTTGCCCCGCACAACCCATCACAAGGTCGCGTTCCTGCAAGCATCCCTGTCCGCCGACACCCTGCTGCTGGACCACGTACTTGCCCTGGGGTATGAAGCGCTGGTCGTGAGCGCTTTCGGGGCCGGCCATGTGAGTCTCGAGTGGGCCGACCTGATCGATCAGATCTCCACGCAGATCCCGGTCCTGGTGGGCACCCGAACAGGCTCTGGCTCGACCGCCGAGACGTCTTGCGGTTTTATCGGCAGCGAAATGGACTTGATCGACCGCGGAGCACTGATGTGCGGGTTTCTGTGCCCGCACAAGGCGCGAATTCTGATATGGCTGCTGATCGGCTCAGGCCAGGGCCGCGAAGCCAGCAAGCACTTGCAACGGCTGGGGATAAAAACCAGCGACACATGACAGCCCGCGCCGTATCGCTCCCCTGAAAAACAAAAAGGCCTGCAATGCAGGCCTTTTGATACAGCGCTGGACTAAGGCTTGTGCGCCCGCGTCAGGTATTCGTGGGACTGCATTTCCAGCAAGCGGCTAAGAGTGCGCTGGAATTCAAAGTTCAAACGACCACCGGTGTACAAGTCTTTCAACTCGACTTCAGCCGAGATGATTAGCTTGACGTTGCGGTCATAGAACTCATCGACCATGTTGATGAAACGGCGGGCGATGTCGTCGCTTTTGACGTCCATTTGCTCTACACCGCTCAGGATAACGGCATTGAAGATTTTACCGAGCTCGATGTAGTCATTCTGGCTACGCGGGCCGTCGCACAGTTCGCGGAAGTCGAACCAGGCCACGTCATCACAAGTGCGAAGTGCACGAATGGTGCGGTTTTCAATGATCAGCTCGTCATTTTCAATCGCCCGGGTGGAGTTGTGCGTCAGCGCTTTAAAGCTCTCACGCAGGCTCTTCTCGGAAGCTTCATCCAGCGGGAAGTGGAACAGCTCGGCCTGCTCAAGGTGACGCAGGCGGTAGTCGACGCCGCTGTCGACGTTGACGATTTCGGTGTTCTGCTTGATCAGAGCAATGGCCGGCAGGAAGCGCGCGCGTTGCAGGCCGTCCCTGTACAAACCGTCCGGCACGATGTTCGACGTCGCGACCAGGGTCACGCCGTTTTTGAACAGTTCCTCCATCAAGGTGCCGAGAATCATCGCATCGGTAATGTCCGAAACAAAGAATTCGTCGAAACAAATCACCCGGGCCTCATCGGAGAAACGCTTGGCGATGATGGTCAGCGGGTTCTTTTCACCATTGAGGGTGCGCATTTCTTCGTGCACGCGCTTCATGAAGCGGTGGAAGTGCGTACGAACCTTCTCTTTGAACGGCAAGGCATCAAAGAACGTGTCCACCAGGTAGGTTTTACCCCGACCCACACCGCCCCAGAAATACAGGCCCTTGACCGGCGTACGTTCTTTTTTGCCGAACAGCTTGCTGAACACGCCAGGCTTGCTCTGGGAAGCAGCAACCAGGTCGTCGTAAAGACGCTGCAAATGGCGCACAGCGTTTTCCTGTGCGGCATCGTGGAAGAAGTCCGGGCGTTTCAGATCAGCTTGGTATCGTTCTAGAGGCGTCATAATTCGTTAGCAAGGCAACAAAAACGGGCCGCCACTGTAGCGACGGCCCTGGGGAATGGCAATCAAACCTGAGACGAAACGTCGCACTTTCTCAGTCTTGAGCGGGGACCAATGCCAGGCGCAATGCCTGGATCGCCGCGTCACGCGCTGCGCTATCGGCAAACGCAGGGCTGTCTGCCACGCATGCGTCGGCCAGCCACACGCTGAAGCTCAGCTCGTCACTGCGCACATCCAGCGGTTCACCCGCCTGCAGTTGCTTGGTCACCTGACCGGCGGCTTTGCCATCTGCAAAACTGCGCGACAGCAGCAGTTGCTCGCCATCAGCGGCCAGCAGGCGGAAACGGAAGCTGCCATCTTCGTCGCGGAAGCTGACAAATCTCGGGCCCTTGACGGCTTTTTTCTTGATGTTGGTGGTGGCCTGGGCGGCGCTGACAAACGAGCGCAAGCCAACCGCTTCACGCAACTGGGTCAGGAACGGGCGCGCGATGTTACGCGCTTTTTGGGCGCCGGCCAGAAGGATGTCTTCCATGTCCGCAGGTCGCGACATCAAGTCGTGGTAACGCTCGCGGGACTCACCCAGCTCGGCATCCAGCAGCTTGAACAGGCGCTCTTTGGCCTCGCCCCAGCCCAGGCCCTGCAACAATTCGCTGCGCAACTCATCTGCCTGCTCAGCCGTGGAGAACGCCTGATACAGGGTGAACAGGTGCGAGTTGTCCGGATCTTTGGCTTCGCCCGGCGCACGGGAGTCGGTGACGATCCGCGAAATCGCGCTTTTCATGTCTTTGGCGCTGCTGAACAACGGAATGGTGTTGTCGTAGCTTTTGGACATTTTGCGGCCATCAAGGCCCGGCAAAGTGGCCACGCTTTCTTCGATCAGCGCTTCAGGCATGGCGAAGAATTCCTTGCCATTGCCGAACAGGTGATTGAAGCGCTGGCCGATGTCACGAGCCATTTCTACGTGCTGGATCTGGTCACGACCGACCGGCACCTTGTTGGCGTTGAACATCAGGATGTCTGCTGCCATCAGCACCGGATAGCTGTACAGCCCCATGGTGATGCCCGCATCCGGGTCTTCACCGTTTTCCAGGTTCTTGTCGACCGAGGCCTTGTAGGCGTGAGCCCGGTTGAGCAAGCCCTTGGCCGCGACACAGGTCAGCAGCCAGGTCAGTTCCGGGATCTCCGGGATATCGGACTGGCGATAAAACGTCACACGATCGACATCCAGACCCGAGGCCAGCCAGGTCGCGGCGATTTCCTGACGCGAGCGCTGGATGCGCTGCGGGTCATCGCACTTGATCAGGGCGTGGTAGTCGGCCAGGAAGTAAAACGAGTCGGCATTGGGGTCACGGCTGGCCACGATCGCAGGGCGGATGGCCCCGGCGTAGTTGCCCAGGTGCGGCGTACCGGTGGTGGTGATACCGGTGAGGATACGAGTACGAGTGGTCATGGTTAATCGCTTATCAGGCTGCAATCAATTCGAAAGGCGTGGCGCTACCAACTCTTTGAGCTCGGGCAGCTTGCCGTGAAAAAAGTGTCCGCATTCTGCCACTTTCAGCAGCTCATGGGGGCGGGTCAGCGCGCTTGACCAGTTATAGACCAGCTGCGGGTCAATCACTTCGTCGGTTTCGGGCTGGATAACCGTCAGCGGGCAGTTGTGGGGCAAGGCATCTTCGTCACGCAATCGCATGACCGCCGGGGCCACCATGAACAGGCGCGACAGGTTCTCGCCCCGGGCCTCAAGCCGCCCGCCCAGGCTGGCCGCAACAAAACCGCCAAACGAAAAGCCGAGCAGGGTAATCGGTAATTCAGGGTGTTTGGCGCGCAACCAGTTCGCGGCAGCCAGTGCATCATCGACTTCGCCAGAACCCATATCGTGGCTGCCTTCGCTGGCACCCGTACCGCGGTAATTAAATCGCAAGGTAATCAGGCCAGCATCACGTGCGGTGCGCTGCAGGGTCGAAACCACTTTATTCATCATGGTTCCACCCTGCACCGGATTCGGGTGGCACAGCAGCGCAAGGCCCTTTGGCTCAGCAGAATCAAGGTACAAGGCTTCCAGTTGGCCGACGGGGCCATCAATTACTACAGGGGTTTCGCGGGTAAGCAAGAAGGAACTCCGTGACCTCAAATTGGGTCGACTCGTCTAGCTGATAGATTCTGTCTGACATATTTGCGAGTGCATCGCGGTATACAGCGCAGGTCCGAGCCGTTAACGTAAAGCAAAGCCGTTTATAGAGGAAGGACTCGTGGAACACTCGCTCTTGATTTGGTTGTTGCCGACTCTAGCCTTGGTTGCCGGTGTCGCCATTGGTTTTCTGGTCGCTCGTCTGCTGCCAAATGCCGTGCCTAACCGCACGCAGCGTCAGCTAGACGACATCCAGGAACGTTTTGACAGTTATCAAAGTGAAGTGGTCACCCACTTCAACAGCACCGCCAACCTGATGAAAAAACTCACTCAGAGCCATCAGGACGTGCAAGACCACCTCGCCGAGGGCGCCAACCGTTTGGCCCTGGACGAGCAAACTCGCCAACGCCTGCTGGCGGCATTGCACTCTGACGCGCCACAACCGCATCGCGAGCGCATTACCCCGCCGCGCAGCGCTGAGCCGCCGCTGGATTACGCACCGAAAACCCCGAACGCCCCCGGTATGCTTGATGAGCATTACGGCCTGAAGAAGTAATTCCTCCGGTAAAGCGTTAAACAAAAAGCCCCGCGATCGATAAGGATCGCGGGGCTTTTTGTTGAGTGGCTACAACGTGGACTTTACGGGTACTGCTGAACCTGACCCGGCTGCTGGTATTGCATGCCCGGGATCGGTGCCAGGGTGACTTGCACGCGGCGGTTCTGCGCACGGCCGTCAGCTGTTGCGTTGCTGGCAATCGGGTCAGCCGGGCCCATGCCCTTGACCGACAGGTACTGCCCGCTCACGCCCTGGGACGTCAGGTAGGTCGCCACACTTTGTGCACGTTGCTGCGAGAGCTGCATGTTGTAGTTGTAGTTACCGGTGCTGTCGGTGTAACCCGCAATCTGGATCAGGTTCTGGTTGTTGAACTGCTTCAGCGAGTTCGCCAGGTTGTTCAGCGGCTGATAGAAACTTGGGGCGATGTTGGCGGAGTTGGTCGCGAAGGTAATGTTGCCCGGCATCACCAGGGTGATGTTGTCACCCTGACGCTGAACCTCAACGCCGGTATTGGCCATGCTGGCGCGCAATGCAGCTTCCTGCTTGTCGGCGTAATAGCCGTAACCCGCCGCACCCAGGCCCGCCACGGCGGCGCCGATCAACGCACCCTTGCCGCGGTTATTGTGGTCGATGGCAGCACCCGCCACAGCACCGGCCAAAGCCCCCAGACCACCGTAGGTAGCGGTTTTGCTCAAGCCCGTCCCGGAGGAAGCCTGGCCCTGGTTGCCATACGGGTTGGGCGTAGCGCAGCCGGCCAGCAAGGCAACCGCACTTGCAGCAACAATCAAACGACGCGAAATGAACATGGTGAAGCTCCTGATCAATCTTTCTGGGGGCAAAAGGCCATAGGCATTAGACCTTCATGGGCGTTAGAACACGACCAATGGTAAAAATTCCTTTGGGCGCTGACATTTGCAGTCAACAAACCATAGTCGCCCGATTGCATGCCCACAAATCCCTGACCCTCGCCAACCCCATTACTTTTTGGTCGCCTTGCTGCGCATAACAATTGCAGGCAAACCGAGGCGACTGCATCGCTGGCAAGCAAGCTCCCACTGCAGGTATGGGTTTTATACAGCCGCTGTCAGAACTTCACGCCCACCGTCAGCGTCACAAAGTCGCGGTCGCTCAGGGTGCTGTAGCGCCCGCCAAAGAAGTTGGTGTACGACAGGCTGCTGGTGTAGGTGTTTTGATACTCACCGTCCAGGCCCAGGGTGATGGCTTTGCGGCCTTCTTCGAAGTTGGCGTTGGGGCCGGGGGAATAGCCGCTGATGTCATGGGACCAACCCAGATTGGGCTTGAGGTTCACACCGGGCAATACGCTGTTGTATTCCCACACCGCCCGGCCACGGTAACCCCAGGACGTGGTGGTGGCGAAACCGTCGTCACCCTCGGTGCCGAAGACCGGGTCACGGCCATAACGCAGGTCTGACGTACCCTCCAGACCGCCCACATGGGTCACGCCCACCTCACCGATCACGGTCAGGCGATTGGCCCCCATCGCATTGTCGAAAATATGCGTGAGCGACGTCTGGAACTGGGTGATTTCCTTGCGCTGATAGCCCTGAACATCCGCTCCGGGGGTCACGGTCAGCGGCGAGGCATCGGCAAGGCCGGGCAGCAACGTGACATTGGCATACAGCAAGTCGTTGCTGTTGAGTTGCACCGGCGCATTGGGACGGTAGCTCAGCTCGCCTTTCCAGGCCGTGCCTGTGGATAACGTAGTGGCGAAGCTCAAACCATACAGACGGATGTCTTCGGGGTATTCGACGTAGTAGCTGGAGTTGCCGGCAACGATCATCGGCGCCAGCCCGCCCGCACCAGCCGCCGCGTTATAGGCCGACTGCGGCGCAGCGCCTGCGCTGAGGATCGGGTCACGGCTGTGGTAGTTCATGAAGTAGGCGCCAAACTCGGTGTCCAGCGGCTCAAACACATAGTGCATGGCCACGCCGAACTGCCCGCTGTTGCGCGCATTGCGGTTGGCGCCACGACGCACCAGCACGCCTTCGCCATTCACATCGACACCCGCACTGCTCAGCGCCGCAAGGTCGGCCGCATCGAGCGCCGAGCGCTTGCTCATGACCCGGTAATTGCCGCTGCAACCGTCCGCGATCACGTCCGACTGCGAGAAAAACGTCCCGCAGTTGTCCGCCTCTGACTGCTGCCAGTCGAGCTGATAGAAAGCTTCGGCCGACAGATTGTCAGTCAGGTTTTGCGAGAGATAGAACAGGTTGACCGGCACCAGGCCATCTTTGTATTCAGTGCCCGGCCGCCGATAAGCTGACACGTCGGTGGGGTTGATCGCATTGATCCCGCCGCCGATAAACACGCCCTCGCCCCAACTGACCACTTGCTTGCCCAGGCGCGCCGCGCCGGGCTGATCGGCGATCTCATAGTTGTGATACACGAAAGCATCCAGCAGTTGCGCCCCGGCTGATTGCGCACTGGCTTTGCGCCCGCTGTCGCTGACGGGTTTGAAGGGGCGGCTGTCGTCCTGCAACTCAAAGTCGTACCAGTACTTGCCGCGCACATACAGGCCGCTATCGCCGTACTTCAGCTCCAGCCCGTGCATGCCGGTGAAAATTTTTGAGAAGGTTTCGCCGCGCTTGAAATTGAGACGGCCATCGTCCGAGATTTCGGACTGCCCCTTGCCGCCATTGTTGGCGCCAATCAGGCTGCGATCGGCCTTGGCGGTCGACCAGCTTGCGCCGATGGACAGCTCGGAATCGATCTGACCTTCGACTTCGCCAATGTTGAAACTTACGCCCCAAGCGGGCCCGGAGAGCGTCGAAACGAGACTGACTGCCAGCGACAGTTGGGCTCGGCGCCAGAACCGGTTGACTGAGGACATCGATACTTCTCCGTGGGCACACTGCATTTAAGTGCGCAAGGATGAAGCAAAACCAGAATTTGACAAGAACCCAACTATCCCCGTAGCAGCTGCCGAGGAACGAAGGTTGCGTGCGATTGCGAAGCAATCGTAAAACCTGTGTACGCGGTTTAACAGGTGGACCGCAGCCTCAGGTTTACGACGGCTCCGCCGCCGGACGCTGCCTCGTTCCTGCGGCAGCTGCTACAAGACTGTAATCAGTGCATTTCGGTAAACGCCAGCTTCACACCCAGCGCCACCAGCACCGCGCCCATGGTGCGATCAAACCAATGGCCCATGCGGGCAAAGCCGGTGCGTACGCGCTGATGGCTGAACAACATGGCCACCATGCAAAACCACACACCGGTGGCGACCGCGAGATACACGCCGTAACCGGCCTGAATCGACAGCGGTGTATGCGGGTTGATCACCACGGTGAACAGCGACAGGAAAAACAGCGTCGCTTTCGGGTTCAGCCCATTGGTCACAAAGCCCGACGTGAAAGCCCCGCGCGCCGTGCGCTCACCCACCGGCAACGCGGCCGCCAGGGCTGCAGGGTCGGCCGGTTTGGCCCGCAGGGCCTTGATCCCGATGTACAGCAGGTAAGCCGCTGCCAGCCATTTAAGGGCGTTAAACAGCACAATCGACTGCGACACAATGATCCCGATACCCAACAGCGAATAGCCGACGTGGACGAAAATCGCCGTGCCCACACCAAACGCGGTAAACATCCCGGCGCGGCGACCGTGGGTCACGCTTTCGCGCACCACCACCGCAAAATCAGGCCCGGGGCTGGCCACGGCCAGCAAGTGAATCAGGGCAACGGTCAAAAATTCTGTCCAGTACATGCACGGCTCCATTACAAATTGTTTCTTCTGTTAGGGGGCGTTCTCATTTGAATCGAGCAGGTTAAATCCGTAACCTTCAGTGGATTTGGAGCAGCGGATGAGTCGCCATAGGCTTCTTCATGATGATCAA
>NZ_JBUZTL010000030.1:0-45529 GCF_055408345.1 Pseudomonas sp. B424
TCCTGCATCATGGCCATGATGCTACGGCTACCGGGAGCACTGCGGCCTTGGGTGAACAACTCGCTCACCCGACTGCGCAATCGAAGGCGTTCTACATCCACCTTGCACAGCCAATCAATCGGCTCGTGGATGCTCAACTGGTCAATCAGCGCGAACGCTCGAGATCTTCCGACATCAAGAGCGCGGTGGCCTTTTTTAAGATCGATTTTTCCCGCTCAAGGCGAGTAATTCGGGCTTCCAGCTCTTGGATTTTCTGCTGCTCCGGGGTCAGCGCTTTGCTCTGCGGGGTGACGCCCGTGCGTTCTTGCTGCACCTGGTCGACCCATCGGCGCAAAGCCGACTCGCCGACACCAAGCGAGCGGCTGGCCTCAATGAAGCTGTAATCCTGCTTGAGAACGAGGTCGGCAGCCTCGCGTTTGAATTCAGGGGAAAAGGTACGGCGTTGTTTGGTCATCTGACACCTCGTTCTGGCGAGCATTCTCGCCTAAATGGGTGTCCGGTTTCATTAGACCACTACATTCCGAGCAGTCAATGTTCGTGCGAACTTTAGGAAATTCCCTACATAAATTCTTTTATCCGCTTGCTAGCGTGATCGGGATTTTAAGTTTGCTCCGGTCACATCTGGCCAGAGAGCCTGTGTTGTCTTCTCTCTCAGCTTAAGGATAAGCGTATGTTCGCGCCTGCCAATACTGCGCACTTCGCGTTACTCATTCCCGCTGTTCGCAATGATTTCAAGGTGCTGGCCTTTAAGGGCACTGAAGCCATCAGCAGCTTGTATGCGATCCAGGTTGAACTGGTCAGTGAGTCCCCTGATTTCGATCTAGAAAGCCTGCTCAGTCAGTCAGCATTCCTTCAGTTCGGCCTGAATGGCGAAGGGATTCATGGACGCATCGAGGATGTGTTGGTGGGGGACGCCGGTACACGCCTGACCCGCTACCACCTGACTTTGGTGCCCGCGCTGCACTATTTGCAGTTCAGCCATAACCAGCGGATTTTTCAGCATCTGACGGCGCCGCAAATCATCGCCCAAGTACTCAAAGGCCACGGCATCCTGGCCGATGCCTATACATTCCATGTCAGCAGCAGTCCCGAGCGCGAATACTGCACGCAGTATGGGGAATCCGACTACGGGTATGTCCAGCGGTTGTGCAGCGAGGACGGGATATCGTGGCACCACCAACACGATCAGGATGGTCATCATCTGGTATTTACTGACGACCAGACCTATTTCCCCAAGTTGGGCGAAACACCGTATCAGCAAGGTTCTGGCCTGGCGGCGGATCACCCGGTCATCAGCCAGTTCTCTATGCGCTTCAGCACCCGAACCAGCACGACCACGCGACGGGCCTATGATCTAAAACGCCCAAGCCTGTTGCTGGAAAGCCAATTCACCGCAGAGTTCACACCGGCACTCGAAGACTACAGCTACCCGGTGCTGATCGAGAATGAAAAGCTCGGCAAACAGCTTGCCCGACAAGCCCTGGAGCGGCACCGCGCTGACTACCAGTTGGCCGAGGGCAAA
This sequence comes from Pseudomonas sp. B424, assembly GCF_055408345.1. Taxonomy (NCBI): domain Bacteria; kingdom Pseudomonadati; phylum Pseudomonadota; class Gammaproteobacteria; order Pseudomonadales; family Pseudomonadaceae; genus Pseudomonas; species Pseudomonas sp. B424. The sequence goes on from NZ_JBUZTL010000030.1 coordinate 1,523, forward strand.
AGCGACCAGCCGAACCTGCGCAGCGGTCACTTCTTCGACCTGACCGAGCATCCGCGTCAACAATGCAACGACCTGTGGTTGTTGCTCACTGTGACCCACTCAGGCAAGCAGCCCCAAGTTCTGGAGGAAGCGATCACCAGTGACGTCAACCCCGACGACGGCTTCACCCAAGGTTACCGCAACAGCTTCAGTGCGATTCCCTGGGACGTGTTCTACCGTCCGCCGTTGGTGACGCGTAAAGCGGTGTTGGTCAGCCAGACGGCCCGCGTCACAGGCCCTGCGGGGGAAGAAATTTTCTGCGATGAATATGGTCGGGTGAAGGTTGAGTTCCACTGGGATCGCGCCGAACTGGGCAGCGACAAAAGCAGTTGCTGGCTACGCGTGTCGAGCAGTTGGGCGGGTGAGAACTTCGGTGCGGTGACCATCCCGCGCATCGGAATGGAAGTGGTGGTGACCTACCTGGAAGGCAATCCTGACAACCCGTTAATCACGGGGTGCGTGCCTAACAAGGTCATGCCTGTGCCGTACCCATTGCCCGCGAACAAAACTAAAACCATGTTGCGCAGCCACAGCTCGCCGCGCACTGGCGGCTACAACGAACTGTCGATTGAAGACCGGGCGGGGCAGGAAAAAATCTACCTGCGTGCCCAGCGCGACATCGAGCAATTGGTCCTCAACGACAGCGACACCAAGATTGGTAACGACCGACGCGAACAGATAACCCGCGACAGCCACAGCCTGATTGGCAATGATCGTTTTGAACAAGTCGACAAGAACAGTTCCAGCTTGATCAAGGGCGATGAACTGCACACGACCCAAGGTCTGCGCAACACGGTGATTGGTGGTAGCGAACTGACCAGTATTACCGGTAACAGCAGCACCATGGCAGACGGTACGGTGGTGATTCAGGCCGGGGCACACGCTCACGTCACCGCCACCAATGTGGTGGTCGGTGCCGGCATGAGCCTGACGCTCAGCGCGGGCGGTCACCACATCGTCATCACCCCTGCGGGGATTTTCAGCAGCGTGCCTATCGTCCAGGGTGGCGCACCTATGGTGGGGGTTCCTGCGCAGCAGGCCCTTTCGGTCATACCTGTGGTCGCCGAGGCGTTGGTTGCGCCGTCACTGGCCACGCAAACATCTGCGTTGATTCAGGCCGCACGTCACGCCGCACCGGTCTGTGCGGTGTGTCAAAAACTAGCGGAGTTGAATGCATGAATCAGGCTTATCTACTGCTGGATGGTGCTCAGATCGACAACCTGTCCGAGCGCCTGCTGGATCAGGGGAAAAATACTAAGTTTCAGCCGCTGTATCAGCACACTACCTACAACGAGTTGGCGGATATTGGCCCGATACTGGTGTCGGTTTTTCCCGGCAGCCCGTTGGCCCGCATCTTTGCACAGGAGTGGAGTGCAACGGCGGGTATCTGGTTGGAGTCAGAGGCGGGTGAAGACGTTGTATTTCAGCACCTGCGCAGCCTGATTCACGCCCGCGTAGAGGGCGATGCCACAGTCCTTTTTCGTTACTACGACCCCCGTATCACGCGTTTGTGGCTGACAGGTCTGGAGCCCCAGGCGCGTGATCGATTGATGGGGCCAATCCGACGTATTTTGCTTCCGGAATTGGCTCACAGCTCCGGATTTATTCGTCAGGAAAACCCTGAGCAGCCCGTCGCGCAGTATACGGAAAAGCCTTGGTTATGCCTTACCCCAGAACAACTGGCTCAGTTGAGCGAAGCCAAGCGGCTACGTCTTGCCCAGCAGTTGATCGAACATTGTCAGCAGCACTTCCCTCAATGCCTGCAAGGATTGGATCACGCCGCACAGCAGCAGTGGGTCACAACCTGTCAGCTCAGCGCTGAACGGCAAGGCTACTCTGCCGCCGATGAAGTCACTCGCTGGGCCAGCTTTCACGCCTTACTAGGTAATGACTTTCCTGACGCTCCCGGCCATGCCGTTTACCGACAGATTCTCACCGAACCTGGGGTTTTACCTGAGCAACGCCTGGACAACCTGAGCGCTGAACTAAAGCGTCAGCAACTCACCGATAAGGAACTATCCGTATGAGTGCTGAAAAACTGGCCATGGTTGACCAGTTGGCTCAGGCAGACCGAGCCGCCACGGGGATACCACACGAAGATATCAACAGTTCAATTACGCCCTGCCAAGCCCGCCAACCCGACATATTCGTAGTGCCTGTGCGGTATGCCCTGGCGGAAGAAAAAGCCGCCCATCCTTGCTGCGTGCCCGGCGCTACTACCCAGAGCCACCCTATGGCGGCACGCCGCCTGCGGGGAGGTTTTCTGTACTTGTGGCAAGACAACGGTCCTCTCAAGCGCTATGCGATCGGGCCGAATGGTTTGCTGAGTGAGCAAGCGCTGGAAGCCGATGCCACCGTTGTGCTGGATGGCACCCTGACAGGTCTGGCCCTGAAGAAAATCTATGACGCCTGGATGCTCTATAGCGAGTTTCCACTGAATCCGGAACACTGCAAGGCGCTGAGCGACAGCAGCGCCAAACGCAGTGCGCACATGCGCCACGTCGCCTTGCGCACCGTGGCCAACGAGCTACAAGCGCCTCATTGCCCACCGCTGGTCAAAGCCGATCAGGTCATGGCCGAACTCATCCCGGCCATCTATGCCCGGTCGATGAAGGCTGACCAACAACGGGGCGGTGATGATACGGATGCACTGGGTGCGACCGCGGTGAAAGACCCAACGACCCCGAACATCAATGCCTACACCGAAGCGATGCACCGTTCTCGTGAACGGGAAAAGGTCATCGCCCAACACCCCGACGCCAGCGATGAGCCTCCGGGCGAGTGGAGTGCCGAACGGTGGGAGGGTCAGAGCACTCAGGATTGGCTGGAAACCGCCAAAGCGCAGGCCAAAGATTTGTTCCCGGTCTTCGCGTGCCTGGATGATGACTTGGGTGTACTGCGCGATATCAACCACGAGCAAGAGTGGGTGGAAGCGCGCCACGAACAATGGATCGGTGACAACAATCTGCGCCTGAGTATCGGCGGGTTTGTTCGCAGCCTGATCAGCGAAGATGGGGCTGAACTGGCGGGCACTCTCAGCTATCGCTACAAAAGCCGTGACATCACCCTTACGCCTGAGCAGGGTAAGGTCATGCTGGATGCTCAGCACAAACTGGATGATGCGCTCAAGGATGAAACCCAGGCCCGTCAATACGGCGGTCAGCCGAGCGCGAGCGAAGCCTCCGCCCGTGATGCGCGAATTGCCAGTATCGTTGCGCCCGTACGGGCCTTTATTCCGGCTGATTTGTACAACGAGGCAGAGTTCGTGGTACGTGAGTACCGTGCCGAAAAGCAGGCCAACCTCGACAACGATTTCCTCAGTGCCAAGGTCGGCAAGTATATCGATCTGACAGCGATGAACACCTGGCTCGATACCACCGCGCCAGCGCATTTCCAACACATCGAACAACGCCATAAAGCATCGTTTACCGACCGAGGCGTGTACCTCAAGCGTTCAGTCAGCGGCACCTGGTTTGTCGATTACTATGACCTGGACACTCGGCACTGGTTAACCGAACTGGCCACCGGTTGCCTTACCGCCCAATGCATTCGAGCCCAGGGCGCCGAACAATACGCCGACTACGTGCGGGCAGCTGATGGCGGCGCACTGACACAATTGTTCCGCGCCTGGACGCCCTCGCTCGATGCGGGCATTAACAACACCACTCGCCTGGGCGAGCTGATGGCCGCACTGGCCGCCGAGAATATCGCGGCTACCCATCAGGCACTTGCGCCACTGGCCGCGCCAATTCTGGATGACCTCGCGAGCATGGCCCGAAATACCCATGGCGCATGGAGCGTGCTGGTCAACCGTCTGGCTGCGTCGTTACTGTTGCTCAAAGGCGGAACAACCTTCAGCAGTGCCTGGCTGGGCGTCTTCGTTGCTGCTCGTCTGGGCAGCGAGGCCCGTTTACAGTCTGTAAGCGAGGGTGGCACTCAAGTCTGGAGATTACTGGGCCAACAAGCGGAAGGGCTGACCCAATGGGCCCGCACCACGGGGGAAGCCATAGGCGTCGGACGCGTGTCAGGCATCGTGAACTCCTCCTTTGTGACCAATAGCGGCGGGGTCGTGCCACTGGCGGCCTTGCTGCTGAACACGCTCAATGCGAGTAACTACTTGAGTCAAGTCGGAGCCGTGGAGGGGATCGACAGCCAGCGCGTCAACGATACGGTGTCTGCGTCGTTGTATGCTGCGGCCGCGTTGACGGCGGTGATTGATAGTCAGGTGCGGCAGGGGTTGGGGATTAGGGAACTTGGTAAAGGGCAAGCAATGGCTCCAACCCTCACCCTGTTTGGTGGGGTGATTGGTGGATTGTCGTTCGTTGCTGCTGGAGCGGAGTTTAAATCCCTGCAAAAACAGATGGAAAGCGCGCAATCACATATCGATCCGTGGCTGGAGATGCGCCAGGCTGTGGTTGGTGGACAAATAGCGGCTTATGGTAGTCAGGCTCTGTTGGGGGCTACCTACACGATGAGAACCTTAGCTGGACTGGTGGAAGTCGAAACCGCCATCATGCGTTACTCGCTGTGCATGGGCCCCTTGAACTGGATCATGTTCGTGCTGGGCGTGCTGTACCTGATCACCTGGTTCTTTCAGCAAACCCCACTGCAAAACTTCCTCAACTATTGCTGCTGGTCAAAATCCCGGGCAGGGAATTTAGATCCTATCGCGGCCAAGGCCCAACAAGACGAACTCAACCAACTGTACGGCATCCTGTATACCCCCCGCGTCAGCGCAGAAAGCAGCTCGGTGATGGTCGGTTCCAGTGGTCCTTCCGGGCTAGCCTTCCAGAGCGCCATCAATGCCCTGACCATCGACTTGCCCGGCGCCGAACCTGGCAGTGCCTATCTGGAACTGAGCATGGTCGGCGATCCGATCGACACTCAGGCGTCTCGCGACCTGATCAAAAACAGCCCGTACTCCGCCTATAAACCACCTCGCCCATGGCGGGATATGGCACCTCACTGGCTGCCCGGCAGCACCTGTCGCTGGATCCCAGCCAACGAAGGCCAAGGTTTACGCCTGAGCGGGCCCTTCAGCTCAGTGCAGGGAGTCCTCAGCGCACCACCCAGCACGGTCTCCCTGCGCTTGCGGTATCGCACGCCATTGACCGCGCTGCTAGGCGCCCGCAACTTTATCGGCGGCGAACGCGGTGTGGCCTTTACCGTGAGTGGCAGCGGGGACGTGATTGCCCTGCGGGACGATCCGACACCGGAACTGGATCGTGTGCCAAGCTACCCGCTCCACAGTGAGCGTTCATGCTCTACTTACCTGCAACCTAAGGACAGCGCATGAGTACGCCACCGGCAGGCACCACGAAAAAACGGATGTTTTCGCGCAATGACTACTTGGCGCCGTTGCCCATTCCCACCGGTGAAAAACCCTCGGATGTGCTCAACACCATTTGGCGCAAGAACGAGGTGTTCCTGGACATTGGTAACTACAGTATCGGCTCGGCGGTGATGGTGCTGTGGCCGATGGTAATGCTGTTTTTGGGGCTGGCCTTTGCGTTTAGAAATATTGCCCCCGATCTCAGTGTGTTTACTCTTGTCGGAGGCGGAATCATCATTGGGATTCCCACGCTTTTTCTAATTCAAGGCCTATTTCGCGATGTCCCCTTGCCCGTGCGCTTTAATCGGCAACGCCGCGAGGTGTGTGTGCCACGAGAGGATGGCGAGTACTGGATTGTCCCTTGGGAAGGCGTGACGGCGGCGGCCACGCAGCAGTCGTCGGTGAGTCAGGCGGGTAAAGCTACGATGGGCTTATTGATCATAGGCTTTGACAATCCTGACCCGCAGGCCAAGGGCGATAACAAGCATTTTTGGTTCGGGTTTAACTGTGGTGGCGGCACCACGGCCATGGCGTTGTGGGAGTGCACACGTAGCTACATGGAAATAGGGCCGGACGCCGTACCTGATAGCCGAGTAGGCATTGCCCCATATGAGAAAACGCAAATCGGATCGCTCGTCATCGATCTGCGTAAGAAAGACCTGATAGGTGTTGTATGGGGGATATTCTGCATTACGATTTTGGGAACCTATTTCGCGGAAAAATTGCAGAACTTTAAATTGTCTTACCCGCCTGATCTGCTTTACCCCGACATCATCGAATGGTCCAGGCCGCTACCACCCGAGCAATGGGCCAAACGATCACCGGAGTTGGAGGACGCCATCGCAAGACGTGAAGCGGAACTGGCCGTGCAACCCAAGGACCGCGCATGAGTACGCCACCGGCAGGCACCACGAAAAAACGGCTGTTTTCTCGCAATGACTACTTAGCGCCGTTGCCCATTCCCACCGGAGAAAAACCCTCGGATGTGCTCAACACCATTTGGCGCAAGAACGAGGTGTTTCTCGATATTGGCAACTACAGCATCGGTTCGGCGGTGATGGTGCTATGGCCGATGGTGATGCTGTTTGCATTCATGGGATATCTGTTCAGAAATGATCATGACGATATGCACATATTTGCGATCATGACTACCTTCATCATTGGGATTCCCACGCTTTTTCTAATTCAAGGCCTCTTTCGCGATGTGCCTTTACCGGTGCGCTTTAATCGGCAACGCCGAGAGGTGTGCGTGCCACGAGAGGACGGCGAATACTGGATTGTCCCCTGGGAAAGCGTGACGGCGGCGGCCACGCAGCAGTCGTCGGTGAGTCAGGCGGGTAAAGCTACGATGGGCTTATTGATCATAGGCTTTGACAATCCTGACCCGCAGGCCAAGGGCGATAACAAGCATTTTTGGTTCGGGTTTAACTGTGGTGGCGGCACCACGGCCATGGCGTTGTGGGAGTGCACACGTAGCTACATGGAAATAGGGCCGGACGCCGTACCTGATAGCCGAGTAGGCATTGCCCCATATGAGAAAACGCAAATCGGATCGCTCGTCATCGATCTGCGTAAGAAAGACCTGATAGGTGTTGTATGGGGGATATTCTGCATTACGATTTTGGGAACCTATTTCGCGGAAAAATTGCAGAACTTTAAATTGTCTTACCCGCCTGATCTGCTTTACCCCGACATCATCGAATGGTCCAGGCCGCTACCACCCGAGCAATGGGCCAAACGATCACCGGAGTTGGAGGACGCCATCGCAAGACGTGAAGCGGAACTGGCCGTGCAACCCAAGGACCGCGCATGAGTACGCCACCGGCAGGCACCACGAAAAAACGGCTGTTTTCTCGCAATGACTACTTAGCGCCGTTGCCCATTCCCACCGGAGAAAAACCCTCGGATGTGCTCAACACCATTTGGCGCAAGAACGAGGTGTTTCTCGATATTGGCAACTACAGCATCGGTTCGGCGGTGATGGTGCTATGGCCGATGGTGATGCTGTTTGCATTCATGGGATATCTGTTCAGAAATGATCATGACGATATGCACATATTTGCGATCATGACTACCTTCATCATTGGGATTCCCACGCTTTTTTTAATTCAGGGCCTCTTTCGCGATGTGCCTTTACCGGTGCGCTTTAATCGGCAACGCCGAGAGGTGTGTGTGCCACGAGAGGATGGCGAGTACTGGATTGTCCCTTGGGAAAGCGTGACGGCGGCGGCCACGCAGAAGTCGTCGGTGAGTCAGGCAGGTAAAGCTACGATGGGCTTATTGATCATTGGCTTTGAGAATCCTGACCCTCAAGCCAAAGAGGAGAACAAGCATTTTTACTTTGGCTTCAATTGTGGCGGTGGCACCACGGCCATGGCGTTGTGGGAGTGCATGCGTAGCTATATGGAGATTGGGCCGGACGCTGTTGAAGATCAGACGGCACGCTTCGACAGATCTAAAGGAATATGGGCTACCTACCTGGACGACCTTATCAAGGCTGCGAAGTTGAGAGGCTGGTTAATAACTGCTTTGTGGGAAGGCTTCTGCGGGATTTTTATTTTTAATACGCTACTGATAGATGTCCTTGAACGCTGGAAACTGAACCCGCCACCCGACCTGCCATATCCCGACATCATCGAATGGTCCAAACCGCTGCCGCCCGAGCAATGGGTCAAGCGTTCCCTAGAGTTGGAAGAAGCCATCGCCACGCGTGAGGCAGAATTAGCGGCGCAGACGGCACGAGAACGAGCTTGATGTTGAGCTGCCGGACTTTTGCTGCCTTCATACTGGAAAGTTGATTTTCTATTCCTAACCCATGGCCACTGGCAGCGCGGTGTTCGCGTTTCTGTGGGCCGGGAAGAAACCATGATGCCAACTCGCTCGATACCGCCCCTGTCGGGGCAAGATGAGTTACCAGACTACGATGTTTGTTTGCCGGTCAATCTGCGTCCTGTGGCGGATATGTTCATCCGCCATCTCCATGAGCTGCCCTATCAGCAGCATCGATGCTGCCCGCACTGCGACAGTTCCAATGTGTATTTCTCAAAAGGTGCGCAACCAGGATTTCGCCTGCCGACTTATAGATGCCGTTCCTGCCGTAAGGGCTATAACAGCTTGACCGGAACGCCGTTTGCCCGACTGGAACATATGCACCTGTGGTCAACCTTTGCGGTTTACCTGCTGGCAGGTTGGCCCGGCCCAACTGCTGCACCGCTCATTGGCATTTCCTGTAACGCGTTTTATCGCTGGGTACGTGCGGCCAGGGAGGTTATGGCGCAGGAGTTCCCTGAGTTGCATCAGTGGTGGTCCGCCCGGCAGGATCGCCAAAATCTGCAACCGGCTGAGCAAATAGATAGTCAGCGGCAGGCGGTCATTGGCTGGCTCAAAAGCATGTTGACGATCCAAACGGCGACTTGCCCAAACTGCGGCTCGACGAATACCCGACTTGTCGAGAAAAGTCGGCCTCGACCGACGTTTCAATGTTGGCGACGTCAATGTCCGAGCACTTTTTCTCTGTTAGCGGGCACAGCTTTAGCGCACTTGGGCCACCCGGAACTCTGGGTGGAATTCCTTCAAGGGGTCTTGGATGGTCTGGGGGGGTATGACCTGAAGCGGCGTAGTGGTCTTTGTCTAAGAACGAGCATTCAATGGCGGCGGCGGTTTTTGTTGCTGATTGAGGAACAGGGGTACGTTGAGTTGCTTCAGTGGATCAAATGGATACGTAGTCGTCGCCACAAAGAGGCGATGCAACTTTCCCGCGAAGGGCTACGCCTGGACATGGCCAAGCGTTCTGTCTACCTGCAAGCGGGTTGTTGATATTGTGGAGTGATTTTTTTCGTCCTAAAATGGGGCGATTTTGTAACAGAAACTCAGTCACATAACCCTCGGCCTAGTATTTATGGGCTTGCAAGGCGAGTAACACTAAATTTTGATTACCTTTTTCACGGAAAAACTTGTCCCCGGCTCCAGCCCTGTGACATAGCCCTGGCCTTGGGTATCAGTGTTTTTCCACAAGGAAAACACGGGCAGAGTCTGAGTGTTGAAACCGACCGAAACCCCCAGGCTGCCGGCCTTGTTATGCAATACGGTCAACGTGTCGCCCTTGGCATCGGCATACGGCACCACGTTGTACACCGTTTCGTCGTAGTCCTTGGTCGGTGCGCGGTAGGTTTGCCAGTCGGGCAGATCGCCCTTGGCCTTGTCGTTGAACGGCGATACCTGTTTCACCGGCGCAACGAAACGAGCGCCCTGCTCCAGGAACGGGGTGCTGAAGTTGCTGTGATACAGCGCCTGGTATTCCTTCGGATAGTCGCCGTTATTGGTCAGGGTATCGCGGAGGGCGAACACTACGCTGCCGGGTTCGGTGACCAGTTCGGTCGCGACGGAGAAGTCGACCTTCTTGAACGCCTGCTCTTTCAGTTCGCCGCGCAAGGTGATGGCGTACGGTGGTTTTTCATCGATGTGCAGGGTGACCTTGTTCGCAGGAATGTTGGCCGCCCGACCGTGCAGGGTCAGCAGTTCGCCGTTGTCGACGCCGGGGTGGCCAACCCATTCGTATCCGCAGCGGGCGACCAGTTCATTGAAACCCTCAAGCCAGCCCAGACCACCACGGCCATTTAGTTCTATGAAGGACGGATTGACCACTTCCTTGACCGGCGAATCCCAGCCCATGCGCACACTACCGACCGAGGCCTGCAAGACGTTCATTCCGCGAGTCGGCACTACCGAGAGATTCATCGTACCGTTATCGATGTCGACGATGCTGACACCCTCCTGTCGACCGCCGTGCAAGGTGCGCAGGGTGACGCTGAAGGGTTTGTCGGTTTTTACGCCGAGTTGCTGGCTGGTGATCTGCCAGTTCTGGGCGGCCTTGTCGGTGTCGAGCAGAACGTAATCCCAGGCCATGGCGTGGGAGGCAGCGGACAGTGCGCTGAGGGCAACAAAGAGTTTGAGCGGGGTCATGGCAGCAGCCTTTCTTGGAGTTGTGCCTTTTTATAGTCTCGAAGAAACGTTTCAGCAAGCTTCAAAAGCGACATAAAGCCGGCAAGTTCCAAGAAGCATTTTGCACAAACCGGAAATCGAGTCGATGCCATCACCCGCAAGCTACCTCCCACATTGGACCGAAGGTGAACACGAGCCCAGAGCAAAAGCGGTCACTCGAGTTGGGCTCGCTTCGTCCATTTACAGGCTATTTTTAAAACTCTCTGCCCCGGCATCAACGCCATCTCCCGCCCTGAATCGAGGACATCCTCCGGGGGACCGTTAACTTGACACGCAAAACGATAAATGACCCAACCGGCATCAGATTTATGCCTTGGACAAAACATATGGAAATACGTATATTTGATTATCCATATATTTAAAGCGCACCCCCATGATCATGCCCCCCGAAGTCTTCAAGAGCCTGGCCGACGAGACCCGCGCCCGCGCCATCCTGCTCATATCCGATCAGGGTGAACTCTGCGTCTGCGAGCTGATGTGTGCCCTCGGCGACAGCCAACCGAAAATCAGCCGCCACCTTGCACAGCTTCGCAGCAATGGTTTGTTGCTCGATCGCCGTCAGGGCCAGTGGGTCTATTACCGTCTCAACCCCGCCCTGCCGGATTGGGTTCACGAGATCCTGAAGGTGACGTTCAAGGCCAACGCCGACTGGCTCAAGGACAACGCCGCCCGCCTGCGGAACATGGATGGCCGCCCTGTGCGCGAAACCGCCTGCTGTTGAACCCTGATCGAGCGAGCCTTCAATGTTTGTCGCAGTTGCCGTTTTCGTCTTCACCCTCGTTCTGGTCATCTGGCAACCCAAAGGCCTGGGCGTCGGATGGAGCGCCACCCTCGGCGCTGTGATTGCGCTGGCAGCCGGTGCCGTATCGCTGCAAGACATCCCCACCGTGTGGGCCATTGTGTGGAACGCAACCGCCACCTTCATCGCGGTCATCATCATCAGTTTGCTGCTGGATGAAGCAGGTTTCTTCGAGTGGGCCGCCCTGCACGTGGCGCGCTGGGCAAAAGGCAGTGGCCACCGGTTGTTCGCGTTTTGCGTGCTGCTGGGGGCGGCGGTGTCGGCGGTATTTGCCAATGACGGCGCGGCGCTGATCCTCACGCCCATCGTCATGTCGATGCTGCTGGCACTGCGCTTCTCACCGGGCGCGACCCTGGCGTTCGTCATGGCTGCCGGTTTCATTGCCGACACCGCGAGCCTGCCGCTGGTGGTGTCCAATCTGGTCAACATTGTGTCCGCCGACTATTTCCAGCTGGGCTTCGCCGAGTACGCGTCGGTGATGGTGCCGGTGAGTCTGGTCAGTGTCACGGCAACCTTGCTGGTGCTGTTTGTCTACTTTCGCAAAGACGTGCCGCAACGCTACGCACTGGATGCGTTACAGGAACCCAAAGCCGCGATTCGCGACCGCGCCACCTTCATCGTCGGCGGCTGGATGCTGCTGATACTGCTGGTCGGGCTTTTCGCCCTGGAGCCGCTGGGCATCCCGGTCAGCGCAGTGGCCGCAGCCTGTGCGGCAATCCTCTTTGCCGTCGCCGCCAAGGGCCACAGAATCTCGACTCGCCGCGTGCTGCGCGAAGCGCCGTGGCAGATTGTGGTGTTCTCGCTGGGCATGTACCTGGTGGTGTATGGCCTGAAGAATGCCGGGCTGACAGATCTGCTCGCCCAGTTGCTCAGCCGCCTGGCCGCACAGGGGCTGTGGACTGCCACCCTGGGCACAGGCCTGTTGGCGGCGCTACTGTCGTCGGTGATGAACAACATGCCCAGCGTGCTGATCGGCGCACTGTCGATCCAGGCCAGCGACGCCCAAGGGCTGGTTCGCGAAGCGATGATCTACGCCAACGTCATCGGCTGCGACCTCGGCCCGAAAATCACCCCCATCGGCAGCCTCGCCACACTGCTCTGGCTGCACGTGCTGGAGCGCAAAGGCATGCGCATCACGTGGGGGTATTACTTCAAGGTCGGCATCCTGCTGACCCTCCCGGTTCTGTTGATCACCCTTTCGGCCCTGGCCCTGCGCCTGAGCCTCTGATACCCGCCAAAAGCGGCAGGAGCAACCCATGCGAGTCCTGTTCATGTGCACGGCCAACAGTTGCCGCAGCATCCTTTCAGAAGCCATGTTCAATCACCTGGCACCGCAGGGTTTCGAGGCGGTGAGTTCCGGGAGTTTTCCCAAAGGCCAGGTGTTGCCCCGCAGCCTGTCCACCTTGCAGCAGGCCGGGATCTCGATTGACGGCTTGTACAGCAAAGGCAACGACGCGTTTGAAGGCAACCCGCCGGATATCGTGATCACCGTCTGCGACAAGGCCGCCGGCGAAAGCTGCCCGGTGTATTTCGGCCCGGCGCTGAAAGCCCATTGGGGGCTGGAAGACCCGTCTGGTGTGACGGGTGACGAAGCGGCGCTTGACGCTGCCTTCCGCGCCACGCTGGCGCGTATCGAACAACGCTGCAAAGCCTTTCTCGAACTGCCCTTCAACCGTATCAGCCGCGACGAGCTCAAAACCGGGCTCGATCGCATCGGCCTGCTTTAAGGAGAATTTATGTCTGAGCATCTACCCAATCTGGACCTGAGCCTGTTCGATGGCGCGCAAGCTTCGACGCCAAGCCCGCACAAGCCGCGCATCCTGTTGCTCTACGGATCGACCCGCGAACGCTCCTTCAGCCGCTTGCTGGTGGAAGAGGCATCGCGCTTGCTTGAGCACTTTGGCGCTGAAACACGCATCTTCAACCCGTCCGGTTTGCCGTTGCCCGACGACGCCCCGGTCGATCATCCCAAAGTGCAGGAGCTGCGTGACCTGGTGTTATGGTCGCAAGGTCAGGTCTGGTGTTCGCCGGAGCGCCACGGTTCGATGTCGGCGGTGTTCAAGGCACAGATCGACTGGGTTCCCCTTGAACTCGGCGCGGTTCGCCCCACCCAGGGCAAAACCCTGGCGGTGATGCAAGTGTGTGGCGGCTCGCAGTCGTTCAACGTGGTCAATCAACTGCGCGTGCTGGGACGCTGGATGCGCATGTTCACCATCCCCAATCAGTCTTCGGTGCCGAAGGCCTACATGGAATTCGACGAGGCCGGCCGGATGAAACCGTCGCCGTTCTATGACCGCGTCGTCGATGTGATGGAAGAACTGGTGAAGTTCACCGTACTGCTTCGCGACCGACAGGAGTTTCTGGTGGATCGCTATTCGGAGCGCAAGGAATCGGCAGAGCAACTGATGGCGCGTGTAAACCAGCGTTCTATCTAAGCGGACGCCATCTGCAGGGCCGGGCAGCCTGTAGTATCGTAGGGCCATCCAATCAGGGACGTGCCATGGCTACCTCTATTGCTAACAACGTGCAAAAACGCTTGGCGGTACTCATCGACGCCGATAACGCTCCGGCAGCCAGAAGGTTTTCTTCAGCGCAATACAGGGAGTGACATGGGCATTTTAGATCGGTTGTTTGGTGGGCGCTTTACCATGCCTCCACCCGAGGAAACCAACCTTAGCGCTTCAGCCATCATGAAAGAGATGCGGCCCGAACGACTCGATCCCGCCCAGAAAAAAGCACTCGAGGCTTTTACCCGGGCGCTGGTGGATGTAGTGCCGGAAAAGGAAGGCGCCCGACTCGTCAGGCGCGTCATGCGCAGGTACGCGATGGGAGATGACCCAGCCACTGCCCTCACGGAAGGTTTTTTGAATGACTCAAAGGGACAAAAGCCCGAAAACCTCGTACTGCTTAGCCTCGACTGGAAAGGCTATGACGTTTTTGAGTATCAGGTTCCCCTACTGGTCAGCGCCAGTGGCTTGAAAGAACCCTACGTCTTCGTGCGGGAAGAAGCGTCATCAATGCCGGAGGTTCTTAACCACTTTGACCAGTGGCTGGCACGGTTTGGTAAACGTTATCTTCACCTGGACTCCGGAGGCGACAATTACGACGGTTTCATTGTTGACGCCAATCGGCTGGAAAAGACTATTGAGCTGGCTGGACGTGCTGGAATCAAGGTCAGTCCTGAAAACTTCTAGGGGTGCTGATCCTCTCTGGGGACATCTATGAGCACCTGATCTACGATGGTCGACGGTCGAGCCACGCTTGACCGAACGCACCCTGGCCATGAACGGGGCCTCCAAGGCCTGCACCATGAGCAGTTGGCGCATTGGCTTCGCTACCGGGCTGCGCTTCGATGCCTTTTTACCCGGTACATATCCCCGTCGGCATGGCTGAGCAGTGTGTCAGCGTCCTCCCCGTCCTCGGGATAAATGGCCACGCCGATGCTGCAGGACGGCATTGTGATGCCGCCAAACTCAAGCCCCAGGGGCTCGGCCATGACCGCGACAATCTGGGCCACCTTCTCGGATATCTCGCCCGGGGAGCGGATATCCGTCAACAGAACCGTGAACTCATCACCGCCCATCCGGGCTACCGTGTCAGTCTCACGTACGCACTCTTCCAGCCGGCGCGCCGCCACGCAGAGCACACGATCGCCCACCGCATGCCCATAAACGTCATTGATGTCCTTGAAGTCATTGATGTCCAGAAACAGTAACGCCAGCGCGCTTTTGTGCCGGCGTGACGTGCGCAGGGCCGAGTCCAGTCGTTCATTGAACAGCGAGCGATTGGTCAGTTTGGTCAGCGGGTCATGATGGGCGAGGAAACGCAACTCATCTTCGGCCTGCTTGAGCGCCGTCACGTCCCGCGCGACACCGATCCGCGCGCCCACCTCCCGGGCCCAGAAGGCAGCCCACAGGATATGCACGATGCTTCCATCCTTGCGGATATAACGGTTGCGGAAATCGACGTGGGCCTGACCATTCATGACCCGGACAATGGAGGCCCGCGTGACCGCCAGGTCGTCAGGGTGCATGTAGTCAGTGATCGTGGTTCCCGTCAGTTCGACGGCCCGGTAGCCAAGCAACGCCTCACAGCCATCACTCACAAATGCAATCTGGTTGTCGCTGTCGACCACAAAGACCGTGTCCAGCATCAAGTGGATCAACTTGGGATAAAGCGCTTGCAGGTCAACAGGCATAAGGCTTGAACGTCCGGTTGATAAATCGTCTTGATCATAGCCTGATGGCAAAACAATGGCCAAATAATCGCTTTATTTGGCCATTTCGGCACCAGAATCGGGGACTGCAAGGGCCTCGCACAGCTCTGTCAATTGACATTGCAGCAACTGCCCCGCGTGGCTGAGCCCGCTCTGGCCGTAGAGCGCCAGAAATACCCCCTGGATATCAGGCAAGCCGCTACTGGCGCCAAGCACCTGGTGCTCCGGGCTGATCACCCGCCTGGGCAGCAAGCTGATGCCCAGCCCCGCAGCCACTGCTGCACAGACACTGGCCAGGCTTGCACTCGAGTAGTTAATGCGCCAGTGCCACCCGCCCGTCTCCAGGTGATGAAGCATTTCGTTGCGGTACAGCCCACCTGCCGGAAAGGTCACCAATGGCAGCGGATCCCTTCCCAGGGCGGGTGTGGAGCGGCTGTCCACCCAACACATGGGTTCGGGCCAGGAGGCCAGGCAATCATCCCCCGCCCCCATCTGCTTGACCAGTAACAGGTCGAAGCCACCCTGGCGATACAGCCCCATCAGTTGCGGGCCCAAACCGCTGGTGACTTCCAGGCGTACTCCCGGGTGCTCAAGACCGAACTGCGACAACACCGGCATCAGGCGTTCGGCAGCAAAGTCTTCGGGTACCCCCAGGCGCAATACGCCTTCACTTTTCTGATTGAACAGTACATCCCGGGCCTCTTCATGAAGCACCAGGATGCGTCGGGCATAAGCCAGCAATTGCTCACCTTCAGGCGTGGCCAACACCCGCCGCTGCTCGCGGTCCAGCAGCTTGCAGCCAAGGCTCTCTTCAAGGCGCCGTATCTGCTGGCTGACCGTGGACTGCGTGAGGTGCAGACGTTGTGCCGCCCGGGTGAAACTGGCGCAGTCCACGACCGCGATAAAACTGCGTAACAGCACTGGATCGAACAAAAGCGCCACCATTCATATAGCCACTGGAAGGCATGGTTATATTTAATTTCAGAATACCTGGATGGCCGACCATACTGGCTTTTCATGGAATACATAAGAGGGACTGACCATGGGTTGCCTGACAGGCAAGTTCGGCCTGCTGACACTTGGGCTATTGATGACGGGAGCAGTAATGGCAAACGACAAGACACTCCTCGCGGCAGTCACTGACGGTGACCTGGCCACGGTGCAGCAACTTGTTGCTGCAGGTACGGACCTGAATGTCCGGACGCTGGATGGCAGCAGTGCCCTGCTGCTTGCAACCAGGTCGAACCAGATAGATATCGCTCGGGCATTGATCGAAGCCGGTGCCAACGTCAATCAGAAGAACCTGATCCGCGACAGCCCTTACCTTTTGGCTGGCGCCAGCGGTCGCAATGAGATCCTTCAGCTTGCCCTGGCCCACGGGGCCGACCTTAAAAGCACGAACCGTTATGGCGGCACCGCCTTGATCCCTGCCTGCGAGCGTGGCCATGTAGAAACGGTGCGTCTGCTGATCGCGGCCGGCACTGATCTGGACCATGTCAATCATCTGGGCTGGACCTGCCTGATGGAGGCCATCGTCCTCTCCGACGGTGGGCCGGCGCATCAGCAAATCGTCACTCAACTGATCAACGCCGGGGCCGATCTGAACCTGCCGGACAGCCAGGGGCTGAGCCCGTTGCAACAAGCGCAGAAGCGCGGACAGCACGAGATTGCAAAATTGCTGCGCGACGCCGGCGCACACTGAATCAGCGGCCTGGTGTTCTTATGCACAACGATGAGCATTACCAGCAACGTGCTGTGGTATCTGCCGCAACCGCCCATGGTCGGGATTCATCGCGACTGGCAGGCTCGGCATGAGCCCGGATAAATTCCCTGCACGAGCCTTGGCCAATTGGGCCTTGTTGATTGTCCTTGGCCTGAATCTGCGCCCGATTCTCAGCTCCATCAGCCCGCTCTTGCTGGAGATTCGCGCCGACACCGGCATGAGCTTTCAAGTCAGCGCCTGGCTGACCAGCCTGCCCGTGATTTGCATGGGCCTGGTGGCCTTGTTCGGGGTTCACCTGCAAACGCGTCTGGGGGAACGCCACGGGGTGGCCCTGGGCTTGTTGCTGATCGCGGGAGCATGCCTGTGGCGCCTGTATGCTCAGCAAACCGGGGGCCTGCTGGCCACAGCCTTGCTCGGCGGGGCTGGTGTTGCACTGATTCAGGCCCTGGTTCCGGCACTTATCAAACGTCAGTTCCAGCATCGCGTGGCACCGGCCCTGGGCGTGTACTCGGCATCGCTCATGGCGGGTGGCGGCCTGGCGGCACTCGTCAGCCCGCTGGTGGCCGGGCACTTCAATCATTGGCAGAGCGGGCTGGGGATCTGGCTGGTACCCGCTCTTGTGGCGCTCACGATGTGGTGGTTGCTGCCTTTTGGCGAGGCTGCCCGCCGTGTGGACGGACCTGCAATGCGCCCGTGGCACAACCGCCGGGCATGGCTGCTGGCGCTGTACTTCGGCCTCGTTAACTGTGGCTACATGAGCATGATTGCGTGGTTGCCCGCTTACTACCTGGAAATGGACTGGAACGCGACAAGCAGTGGTTCACTGCTGGCGTTCATGACCGTATTTCAGGTTATCGCCGCCCTTGTCATGCCCGCCCTGGCCCATCGCAGCATCGACAGACGCCCGCTATTGACCATCAGCCTTGGCGCACAGGCGCTTGGTTTTATCGGTCTGGTGATGTGGCCACTGCAGTCGCCACACCTTTGGGTCGCGCTGATCGGTTTCGGGCTGGGCGCCTGCTTTGCCCTGAGCCTGATCCTGGTGCTCGACCACTGCCGCAAGCCCCACGAAGCAGGGCTGCTTGCGGGCTTCGTGCAAGGGGCAGGATTCCTGATCAATGCTGTATCGCCCTGGATGACGGGCTGGCTTCGCGAGCTGACGGGCAGCTTTGTCAGTGCCTGGTGGGTGCTGGCTGTGGTTGTTATGTCGATGCTGGTGTTAACCCGCATTTTCAGCCCTGCCAGTAATAGCCGGGCGGTATCTGCGTAAGGGGGCCGGGACGGTACAAGGCCCCCTTCAATTTCAGCAGCCGCTCAATACCGGTTTCAGGCGCTCGCCCTCGAAGAACATCGGTCGCAGGCGCACGCCCACGCTATTGCCGATGAACGCAGCCACCAGCCACACCCAGCCATGCAGGCTGCCCGAGGCGATGCCGCTGAAGTACGCGCCAATGTTGCAGCCGTAGGCCAGGCGCGAGCCGTATCCGAGCAGCAGACCACCGATCACCGCCGCTACCAGCGAACGGGCCGGGATTTTCAGGCTGGGGGCAAAGCGCCCGGCCAGGCCTGCGGCCAGAAGCGCACCGAGGATGATGCCGATGTCCATGACACTGGTGATGTCTTCCCACACCGGTGCGGCCAGCGCCTTGGCATTGCCCGGCATCTGCCAGAAGCCCCAGCTGGCAACATCGACCCCCAACCCGCTCGCCGCCTTGGCGCCCCACAGCGCGAACGCCGAAGTGATGCCCCACGGCCGCCCGGCCAGCGCCAGCGTGGCGTAGTTGAGCAAGGCCAGGGCAATCGCCCCCCATACCAGTGGCCACGGCCCACGCAAAAAGCGGCGCAGGCCCCGGTGCTCACTGGTTACACCCTCTTCAAGCGCACCGTGACGGGCCTTTTCCAGGCGCACGGTCACCAGTGCAATAACCGCGAACGCGGCCAGGCTCACGAGCAATGCCGGCATTACGCCAAAGCTTTTGACGATGGACGTCGCCGGGAATGAAGGCAGCGCAAACCACCAGTCCACGTGGTGGGTGGCGATCAACGAACCGCAAATAAAGAAGAACAGGGTCACCAGCATGCGCGCATTACCGCCACCGACAGTGAACAGGGTTCCGGACGCACACCCGCCGCCCAGCTGCATGCCGATGCCGAAAATGAAGGCACCGAACACCACCGAAATCCCGATGGGTGCCACCAGCCCGACCACCGGCTGACCGAACAGGGTGCCCGCCCCCAGCGCGGGGAAAAACAGCACCGCCGCCACGGCCAGCATCACCATTTGCGCACGCAGGCCTGCGCCACGGCGATCATTGATAAACACCCGCCAGGCCGAAGTGAAACCAAAGGCGGCGTGATAAAGGGTCAAGCCCAGGGCCGCGCCGACCATCAGCAACAGCACCTGGCGCGAGCCGACGCTGTTCTGCAGGAACACGGCGCCAAACAACAAAATGACGAAAGCCACCAGCGGCGCGAGCGGCTTGCGCGCAGGTGTCAGGGTAAGAGAGCTGCTCATGAGGTATCTCGGTACGTGTGGTTTCGGTTGATAGAGAGGACGCCGAGTATACCCTTGGGATACACACCCCGAGCGAGGATGTACCTGAAACATCTCGCCGCCTGAATCGCTGGCAAGCCAGCCCCCACAGGTTTTATGCCACGCATCAAACCTGTGGGGGGGGCGAACCCTTTCGGGCTGGCCGCGAACAGTGTCTCTACATCCCCAGAAAGTTCGGCAGTGCCAGGGAAACGAAAGGCACATAGGTCACCAGTACCAGGAAGGCCAGCATCACCAGCAGCCACGGCGATACCGCCCGCACCACGCGGGTCAGCGGCATGCCCGTAACTGCCGAGGTGACAAACAGGTTGAGGCCGGTGGGTGGTGTGATCAGCCCGATTTCCATGTTCACCACCATGATGATGCCCAGGTGGATCGGGTCGATGCCCAGTTGCATGGCGATCGGGAACAGAATCGGCGCGAGGATCAGGATGATCGCGGACGGCTCCATAAAGGTGCCTGCCACCAGCAGCACAATGTTGACCACCAGCAGGAACTCGACCGGGGTAAAGCCCTGTTCAACCACCCAGGCCGTGATCGACTGCGGGATCTGCTCGGTGGTCAGCACATGGGCGAAAAGCATGGCGTTGGCGATGATGAACATCAGCACCACGCTCAGTTTTCCCGCCTCGATAATCACCTTCGGGCATTCGCGAACAGTCATGTCCTTGTAGATGAAGATGGCCACGAACGCGGCATAGACCGCAGCCACGGCAGCAGCTTCGGTCGGGGTGAACATGCCCGAGTAGATGCCGCCCAGAATGATCACGATCAGCATCAGCCCCCAACCGGCCTTGCGCCCTGCGGTCAGGATTTCCTTGAACGAGGCCCGCGGCAGCGCAGGCATGTTTTTGACCCTGGCCATGATGTAGATGGTGATCATCAACACGACGCCCAGCAGCAGGCCCGGTACCACACCGGCCATGAACAGCTTGCCCACCGAAGTTTCGGTCGCGGTGGCGTAAACCACCATGACGATCGACGGCGGAATCAGGATGCCCAGGGTGCCTGCGTTGCAGACGATACCGGCGGCGAAGTCCTGCTTGTAGCCGGAGCGCACCATGCCGGCGATGACGATAGAGCCGACCGCCGCCACCGTGGCCGGCGACGAGCCGCTCAATGCCGCGAACAGCATGCAGGCAAGGATCGCAGCGATGGCCAGGCCACCCTTGATGTGCCCCACGCAGGCGTTGGCAAAGTCGATCAGGCGCCGGGCCACGCCGCCGCTGGTCATGAATGCGCCGGACAGCAGAAAGAACGGAATGGCCAGCAGCGTGTAGTGCTCGCTGGTTTCAAACAGCTTGATGGCCAGCGAACGCACCGAGTCGTTGCTGAAGAACAGGATGGTCATGGCCCCGGACAACCCCAGGGAAATGGCCACGGGAATGCCGATAAACATCAGCACGAACAGGGCGACAAACAGGAAAGCGATCGTCATTTGATGTGCTCCGACTTGTCGTTTTCGGCCAGTTTCACGGCGTCATCCACTTCACTGTGCAGGCCCAGGCCTTGCTGTTTGCCCTGCAGGATGCGGACAAATATTTGCAGGAAACGCACGAACATCAGGGCAAAGCCGATGGGCACGATCATCACGATATGCCACTGACGAATGCCGAAACGATCCAGGTCTTCTGCACCGGTACCGACCCGGTACAGCGTGGCGACCCACTGTTCGCTGGAGTACGCCATCAGGGCGCAGTAGCCCAGGCAGATGGCGACTGCGAGCAAGGCGATGCGCCTCTGGTTGGCGGGGTTGAACTGGCGCACCAGCAGGTCGACGCCAATGTGTGCGCCAATGCGCACGCCCCAGGCCAGGCCCACAAAGATCAGCCAGCCGAACATGGCCTTGGTCAGCGCCACGCTCCAGGTCATTTCCTGGGCGACGTACAGAATCGAGTCGCCGACGCCGAGCATGGCCTCGTTGGCGAAGGGCAGCGAATCCCCCAGTGAGTAGAAAACGCCATAAAGGTTGTTGAACACCACGTACATGAAAGTGACCAGGGTCATGCCTGCAAGCAGGAACGCCACCAGCACTTCTTCCGCGTGATTCCAGACACGAACGACAGCGTGCATGGGTTATCTCCCTAGAAAGAGCGGTCGAGAAGCGAGCAATGGGACCGATGAAGCCCGGGCGGCATGCGAGCCACCGGCTTTCGCGCTGCAGACGTTGCCGCTGGCGATCCCCACGGGACCGCCCACGACTGTCATCGGTCCTGGCCGCGCTTAGCTGCTTTGGTTGGCTTGCTCGGCGGCCTTGATCAGATCGACGCCTATATCACCCTCGAACTTCTTCCACACCGGGCGCATGGCCTCACGCCACATCTCGCGCTGCTCAGGGGTAAGGATGATGATTTCGCTGGTGCCCGCGTCGACGATCCGCTGCCGGGAAGCCGCGTTCAACGCCTCGGCCTGCTTGTTCACCTCGACCGTGACCTCGGCCATGACCGCATCCAGGGTGCTGCGCACGTCAGCGGGCAGACCGTTCCAGAACTTGGTGTTGGTGATCACCATGTAATCGATGGCGCCATGATCGGACTCGGTGAAGAACTTCTGCACCTCATACACGTTCTGGCTCTCGTAGTTCGACCAGGTGTTCTCGGTGCCATTGACCACGCCGGTCTGCAAACCCTGGTAGACCTCCGCAAAGCTCATCTTGCGCGGCGCGGCGCGAAGGGCCTTGAACTGCTCATCCAGAACCGCGGACGCCTGCACCCGGAACTTCAGGCCACGGGCATCCTTGGGCTCGTACAACGCCTTGTTGGCAGACAACTGCTTCATGCCGTTGTGCCAATAACCCAGGCCGGTCAGGCCCTTGCCCTCCATGGATTTGAGCAGGGCCTGACCTTGCGGGCTCTGCTGGAAGCGGTCGAGCGCATTGATGTCGTTGAACAGGAACGGCAAGTCAAAGATCTGGATCGGCCTGGAATAGTGCTCGAACTTGGCCAGCGACGGCGCCAGCAGTTGCACGTCCCCCAGCAGCAGCGCTTCCATTTCCTTGCCGTCACCGAACAACGAGGAGTTCGGATAGACCTCGACCTTGACCTGCCCGGGCAGACGCTCTTCAGCGAGCTTTTTGAACAGCAGTGCGCCCTGCCCCTTGGGCGTGTGCTCGGCGACGACGTGGGCGAACTTGATACTGATGGGATCGGCAGCGCTCGCAAAACCTGCGAATAACGGGAATGCGCAGACCAACGCCTTTAGGGTGTGCTTGAACATGGGTACATACCTCTTGTTGTTATAAGTTTGGTAGTGCCTGGTGTTGCCTTCACTTCGCTTGATGCAAATGCCCCGCGCCTCACGACTCAGGCATACGGCGAACCGGCTCGTCGCAAAACTCGTCGGGCATGTTCGATCACTGGCGCATCGACCATTTGCCCGTCGACCACGAACACCCCGTCCCCGCTGGCGACCGCCGCCAGAACCCGCCGGGCCCGGTCGAGCTCTTCATGACCGGGCATGAAGGTGTCGTGAATCAGTGCAACCTGACCGGGGTGGATACACAACAGGCCGCCAAACCCCATATCCCTGGCATCGGCAGCCATGCGGGTCATGCCTTCCATGTTCTTGATGTCCGGGAATACGCTGTCCAGCGGCGGCGCCAAATGTGCCAGCGTGCTATGCAGGAGAATCGCGTAGCGCGCCTGGTCGAGAATCCGTTGCGAAGCGTCAGTGCCGCTGGCCAGCCCCAGATCCAGCCCCAGATCAAGTGCGCCGAACGTCAGACGCCCGACCCCGGCCGCCTGGGCAATGGCCGGCAACTCCAGCAGGCCTCTGGCGCTTTCGATGATCGGCCAGACGGGCTTGCCGCACGCCGAAGCCAGCCCGACCTGAGCGGCGCTTTGGGCCTTGGGCAGCAACACGGCCACCACCCCCGGCTGACGACCGCATAACGCCAGATCAGCCGCCTGCTGTGGGTGATCCGGTGCATTGATACGTACCAGCACCCGCGCCTGGGGGTTGGCATCCAGGAAGGCGTCCAGATTGGCCCGCGCCTGCACCTTGAGGTTTTCTGCGACGGCGTCCTCAAGGTCGACAATGACCGCATCGGCACCGCTGCCCAGTGCCTTGGCAATCCGCTCGGGCCGGGTAGCCGGGACAAACAGCGCTGAACGAATAATGGTTTGATCCATGAAAATGCTCCGTGCCGGCAGGCGAGGCAAAAGCCTCACACCGCTCCCTGTTGGTGAAGACGCTGGATGACATCCGCCCCATAACCCAGTTCGGTCAGCAGGCTGTCGGTGTGTTCCCCCAAATGCGGCACCGCATCCATACGCGGTTCAAAAGCGTTGTTGCGACCCGGAGGCAGCAGCGCCGGCAGCTTGCCCGCGGGGCTGTCCACCTCGCGCCAGCGATCGCGGGCCTGAAGTTGCGGATGCGCCCAAACCCCTGCCATGTCGTTGACATGGGCGTTGGCAATCGACGCCGCGTCGAGCCGCGCGATGACCTCATCGGCGCTCATCTGCGCAAAGGCATCAACGATGATGGCCCGCAACTCGGCACGGTTCTGCGAACGCCGCGCGTTTGCATTAAAGCGTATGTCTTGCGCCAGCCCCGGCTGTAGCAACACCTTGTTGCAGAACTGCTGCCATTCACGTTCGTTCTGCAGGCCGAGCATCACCGTGCCGCCGTCACCTGCCGGGAACGGGCCATAGGGATAGATAGTGGCGTGTGCGGCACCGGCTCTGGGAGGCGGCGCAGCACCGTCGTAAGCGTAATACAACGGGTAGGTCATCCACTCCACCAGGCTTTCCAGCATCGATACATCGATGCGGCTGCCCTCACCGGTCTTGTCGCGCAGCAACAGTGCCGACAGCACGCCGGTGTAGGCATACATGCCCGCCGCGATATCGGCAATGGAACAACCGGCTTTGGCCATGTCGTGTTCCCCCGGCCCGCCGGTGACGGACAGAAACCCGCCTTCGCTCTGGATCAGCAGGTCGTAAGCCTTTTTCTGCTCATAGGGCCCTCCCTCTCCGTAGCCGGAAATATCGCAGACGATCAACCGCGGGAAGCGCTCATGCAGCGCCGCAAAAGACAGCCCCATGCGCTCTGCCGCGCCCGGTGCAAGGTTCTGCACCAACACGTCGGCCGTGGCCAGCAGCTTGTGGAGCACCTCCCCCGCGGGCGGCTGCTTGACGTTCAGGGTCAGGCTTTCCTTGGAACGGTTGGTCCACACAAAGTGCGAGGCCAGACCATTGACCCGCTCATCATAGTCACGGGCGAAGTCACCGGAGCCGGGGCGTTCGATCTTGATCACCCGCGCGCCCAGGTCGGCCAGCTGGCGGGTGCAAAACGGCGCAGCAATGGCGTGCTCCAGGCTGACAACGGTAATGCCGTCCAGCGGGCGGGGTTTGGCGATGGTGTCGGTCATGATGCGTTCTCCACAGAGGCCGGGAGGCGGGTCAGGACACCAAGGTCGTCAAGGTGGCGCAGTTGCCAGACCCGCTCGATGAGGCCAGTGGCCTGTTCGTCATTGCGCGCACCCGAGAAGGCCAGCAGGCGACGAAACTTGTCTTCCAGCTCGGTGCGGCTCAGGGTATTGCCCGGGTCGCCCTTGGGCTCATCGATGCGCCCGTGCAAGGTGCGGCCCTGCACCGTGCTCACCTCCACGCGCCCCAGCCAGCGCTGCGGATACGCGCCGTCGACTTCCTCGTCCAGCACCATGCGCACCTTTGAGCAAAAATCGGCGATGCGCGGATCGGTCAGCGCATGCTGGTGGAACTCGGGCAAGCCGGCCTTGCCGTAAACGGCGATCAGGCCCAGTACGGTGCCCATGGAGAACTTGGCCTGGTGGACGGTCTGCGGCACCTGCACGCGCCCCAACACGTCGATGGCGCCCTGATGGACCCGTGTGGTGACGCTTGCAATGTCCTGGGCCCGCAGTTGCCCGCGCTGCATCAATTCCAGCAAAGCGTCCGCCGCCGGGTGCGTGTGGCGGCACGAAGCGTGAAACTTGAACGAGGTTTCAGTCAGCGCCCAGCGACTGCCCAGGCGGTCGGACAGGCAGGCCGCAGTAGCGTCGCTGGACATGCCGGCGGCCATGCCCTGCTCGCCTTCCAGAATGTTTTTCGCGCCGCTCAACCCTTCGGCGGTCAGGTAGGCGGCCAGCAGACCATCGGCGGCGGCCTTGGCGGTATGCAACTGCTTGGAATCGGCCGCATCCCGCAGAAACTCCCACAGGCCGGCGGCCTGGGTGCCCGCGCTGCCGAGCACATTGGTGAACTGCTCCTGGTTGAAGTCCATCAGTTTGCCGACCCCGACCGCCGCCGCCAGGGTGCCCACCGTGGCGGTGGTGTGGAAAATGCGGTAGTGCGAGCGGCCAAGGAACTCGCCGATGCGAATACCGGCTTCGTACCCGGCAACGGCGGCAACGATCAGTTCGCGGCCGGTTTTGCCCAGGTCCTGGGCGGCAGCCAGCACGGCCGGGAACACCACCGTCGCCGGGTGCAGCACGGAGCTGTTGTGCAGGTCGTCCTGCTCCACCAGATGCGAGCTGGCACCATTGACCAACGCAGCGAAATACGCCGAGCTGGACGTGCCGTTGACCAGGATGCCGGCCGGCCCGCTGGCCGGGCCCATCTTCGCCGCATAACGCTCGAACAACGGGATCGGATGCGAACCCTGGCTGGCCAGGGCCGAGCCCAGCCAGTCAAGAAACAGCTCTTCGGTACGGCTGACAACGGCTTCGGGCAACTGCTCGTAATGCAGGCTGGCCAGAAAAGCCGTGAGCGCTTGAGTGTGCTGACTCATGCAGCGTTCTCCATTGCGTTGGAAAGCTCGATCAGATTGAGGTCCGGGTCATGCAGGTAAATCGAGCGGATCGGCCCTTGGGCTCCCGTGCGCATGACCGGGCCTTCGAGAATGTCCACGCCCTGGGCGTGCAGTAGCTCGATCACGGTTGCCAGCGGGGTATTGACGATAAAGCACAAATCCGCCGAACCCGGCAGCGGATGCGTTGCTTTGGGCTCGAATTCGGCTCCAACCTGGTGCAGGTTGATTTTTTGCTGGCCGAACGCAAGGGCGTGGCGCCCCTGACCGAACACCAGCGTCTTCATGCCCAGTACACGGCTGTAGAAATCAAGACTTTGGGGGATGTCACGCACCGTGAGAACCAGGTGGTCGAGATGACTGATCTGCATGCTCAATCTCCGTTTGGGTGCCGGACTTGAATCCGGATCAATGCTTAGAAAGAACGCGGCAACTCGAGCAGATGCTCGGCCACGTAGGACAGGATCAGGTTGGTGGAAATGGGCGCCACCTGGTACAGACGGGTCTCGCGGAACTTGCGTTCCACGTCGTATTCAGTGGCAAAGCCGAAGCCGCCGTGGGTCTGCAGGCAGGCGTTGGCCGCCTCCCAGCTGGCTTTGGCCGCCAGGTACTTGGCCATATTGGCCGCCGCGCCGGCGCTGCGCCCGCTGTCGTATTCCTCGCAGGCGCGCCAGCGCATCAGGTCGGCGGCCTCCAGCTCGATGTGGGCTTCGGCGATCGGGAACTGCACACCCTGGTTCTGCCCGATCGGGCGCCCGAACACCACCCGTTCACGGGCGTACTGCGCGGACTTTTCATTGAACCAGCGACCGTCACCGATGCACTCGGCAGCGATCAGCGTACGCTCGGCATTGAGCCCGTCGAGAATGTAGCGAAAGCCCTTGCCCTCTTCGCCGATAAGGCTGCTGGCCGGGATGTGCAGGTTGTCGAAGAACAGCTCGTTGGTCTCGTGATTGACCATGTTGGCAATCGGCTGCACGGTCATGCCGTTGCCGATGGCCTCGCGCAGATCGACCAGGAAGATCGACATGCCGTCGACTTTTTTCTCCACCTGCGCCAGCGGCGTGGTGCGGGCCAGCAGGATCATCAGGTCCGAGTGCTGAACCCGCGAGATCCAGACCTTCTGGCCGTTGATCACGTAACTGTCGCCCTGGCGCACGGCGGTGGTCTTGATCCTGGTGGTGTCGGTGCCGGTGGTCGGCTCGGTCACGCCCATGGACTGCAGGCGCAACTCGCCGCTGGCCAGTCTGGGCAGGTAGTAGCGCTTCTGCTCCTCACTGCCGTGGCGCAGCAACGTAAACATGTTGTACATCTGGCCATGCACGGTACCGGAGTTGCCGCCGCAGTGGTTCACCTCTTCCAGAATCACCGACGCTTCGGCCAGCCCGAGGCCGGAGCCGCCGTACGCTTCAGGGATCATCGCCGACAGCCAGCCGGCTTCGGTCATGGCCGCGACAAAGGCTTCAGGGAAGCCCTTTTCTTCGTCGATCTTGCGCCAGTATTGCGCAGGGAACTCGGCGCACAGGGCGCGCACGCCTTCGCGAATGGCGTTGTAGTCTTCGTTCAGATACGGATTCATTTCAGATCCTTGTTGTCGGTATCGTGCTCAATGCCACCGGGGGCCCGTCAGTCGAATGTCACTTCGGCCTGCTGGGCGACACCTTCTGCATTACCGGCCCACAGCTCGGCCTTGCCCGCCACTGCGACACGGCCGCCCACCTCGAAGGGATGCGGCGCAATCAACGGGCGCACGCCGCGGTAAGCAAAACGCCGTAGCCGCGCCCGGGGGTTGGCGCGGCAAAACGCGCGCAGACTGAGCGTGGCCATCAGCGGCCCATGGACCACCAGCCCCGGGTAGCCCTCGGTCCCGGTTGCGTAAGGCCAGTCGTAGTGGATGCGGTGGCCGTTGAAGGTCACTGCCGAATAGCGGAACAACAAAGTGGGGGTGGGCGTGACGGACTCCCGCCAGGCGCCCTCGGGTAACGGCGCGCCGCCCGCCAGCCTGGGCGGCGTCGGCTCGCGATAGACGATGTCCTGCTCTTCGCGGATCGCCAGTTGCCCGGCCTGCAGGTAGTCATGCTGCACAGTGACGAACAGCAACGAGCCGGTCTTGCCCTGCTTTTGCTGAACATCGGTGATGGTGGAAACCCGCGTCGCCCGGGCGCCCACCTTGAGCGCGGTATGAAACTCGATACGGCCACCCGCCCACATGCGGTTGCGGTTGTCGGCAGGCGGCAGGAAACCCCCACGGGCCGGATGACCATCGCCTCCCAGGCCGCTTTCCTCCACCGCCGGCTGGAAAAAACACCACTGCCACAGCGCCGGCAAGGGCTCACCGGCCTGTGGCGCACTCTCCCCCAGGGTGGCGGCAATACGGGTTACATGGTCAAGGCTCAGATGTTCATGGATCTCTTCGGTACGACCGATCCAGGCGGCCGGTGTGTTATCGCTCATCGGTGATGTCCCCGTGGCTTGTTATTTTGGCCATGATTGCCAAAAGCGGGGCGATCTGTGAATCTGCGTTTCGGTAAGGGGGCGTTCGGTTTTGCTTAACGCCGGGCACATCTAACGGACATCAGCCATGCACCTGGATTTAGTCGACCTGCGTCTGTTCATTCATATCGCCGAGTCCCCCAGCATGACCCAGGGTGCGCGCAAGGCGTTCATTTCGCCGGCTGCGGCCAGTGCCCGGATCAAGAGCCTGGAAGAAAACCTCGCCAGTCGCCTGTTGTACCGTGATAGCCGGGGCGTAGAACTGACCCCTGCGGGCCAGCTGTTTCTGCACCATGCGC
Organism: Pseudomonas sp. B424; assembly: GCF_055408345.1. Lineage (NCBI taxonomy): Bacteria > Pseudomonadati > Pseudomonadota > Gammaproteobacteria > Pseudomonadales > Pseudomonadaceae > Pseudomonas > Pseudomonas sp. B424. The sequence goes on from NZ_JBUZTL010000030.1 coordinate 30,747, forward strand.
GGGTCATCATGCGCCAGGTGGACTATATGAAAAGCGAGTTCACCGAGTATGGCGCCGAGGCCAGCGGGCATATCAGGATCTTTGCCAACACCACGGCGGCCACCGAGTTCCTGCCTGAAATCCTTGCCGGTTTTCTCGCCGAACGACCGGGGGTGACGGTGGACCTGCAGGAGCGACTGAGCCGCGACATTGTGCGTGGCGTCATGGATGGCTCAACGGACATGGGCATCATCGCCGGCCCGGTCGAGGCCGACAGCTTGCAGGTCATCCACTTCAGTACCGACCAGCTGGTACTGGTCACGCCCCTCGACCACCCGCTGGCCGGGCGCAAAGCGGTCAAACTGGCCGAGACCCTGGCCTACCCCCATATCGGTTTGCACGAAGGCACCACCCTGCTGCGTTTTTTGAATGAACAGGTCGCCCTGCACGGCATGAGCCTGAACATGCGGATCAAGGTCTACAGTTTCGAGGCCATGTGCCGGATGGTCGAAGCGGGAGTGGGCCTGGCCGTACTGCCGGAGTCTTCAGCCCGGCGTCATCAACGCACCATGGGGTTGGCGGTAATCGAGCTGGACGAACCCTGGCGGGTCCGTGAGCGAAGTGTGCTGGTGCGTGACCTGCAAGCGCTGCCCACGGTGACCCGGGCCCTGATCAACAACCTGCTGGCACATCACAAGAGCGCAGAGCCACAGACTTGAACACGCCGGTACGGCTGCCCCGAAGCGCAGCAGCCCGGATCGGAGTCGCTGCAGGTAACGGATCAGAAACGGTAGGTAATCGACGAACCAAAACCGCTGGCGCTGTTCCTGAAGCTGGAGCTGTAAGCCCCCTTGGTGGCTGAGCTGTCGTTTATCTTGACGCTCTCTTCCCACAGGTAGGAGTAGGCCAGATCGACCGTGATATTACTGACCGGCGTCCAGCCGGCACCAAAGCTGATGGCCGTGCGGTCCCCGGTTGGAATGCGGGGTGAGCGGTTGGTGTTGTTGGTCGGCGACTGGTCGACCGACAGACCTGTGCGCAGTACCCACTTGGCGTTCAGCTGATACGCGGCACCGATGGCGTGGGCCCAGGTGTCATGCCAGTTCTGTTCTTCGGTGATGGTATTCAGCGAGCCCCCCAGGCGCGGGCTGACACCGCTGTTCTCGACGGTGATGTCCTTCAGGCGGCTCCAGCGTGTCCAGGTACTGCCCATGTACAGGGTCCAGTCATCATTGAGCTGATGAGTGACCGAGAAGTCCACCGACTCCGGGGTGTCCAGATCCAGCCTGGCATCGTAGCTCTGCCCGCTCAGGCCCAGCAGGCCGAACGTGCCGCCGGTGACCTTGGTGTCGCCCTTGAGGTGATAGCTGACCCTGGAGTGGTACGTCAGGCCCACACGCGTCCGGTCAGTGGCCTGCACCAGAATGCCGGCATTGAAACCGAAGGCAGTGTCATCGCCCTTGATCTTCACCTTGCCGTCGTTGCTGCCAGGGGTGAGCGCGTTTGGCACCTGCGAAGTCAATTCGCCGTCGATGCGGTTGATGGTCGGGCCAAAGCCGATAGACACCTTGTCGTTAAAGGCGTAGCTGACCGTTGGCTGGAACGTCATCACCCGGATCAGGCTTTTGTTGGCGAAATAACGACCGGCAAAACCGCTGTCATAGTCGGTGATCAAACCGTAGGGCACGTAGAAACCGACGCCGAAGGCCCAGTGCTCATCTATCGGTTTGACGTAGTAGCCCATGGGCACCGCAGTGAGCGGAACCATATCGCCGTCTTCCTTGCCGCCGAAGGTACTGCGGGTGTGGCTGATATCGGATTTCGCGACGAGGACAGCAGCCCCCCCGCTGACCTGTTCCTGCTTCAGGCGCGCCATGCCGGCAGGGTTGCCATACACGGTGCTGGCGTCATCGGCAGAGGACGATCGGCCTGCGAAACCGGTACCCATCCCGCTGATGCTTTGTTCATTAATAGCAAGACCGCTGGCCAGTAGCGGTGAAGACGAAAGTGCAACGGCAAGCGCAAGGCCGGTCTTGGGCAATACTTTTTTCATTATTAGAGTTTCCTGTGATCAACGGGGGCGGAAACTACCAATTTTTTTATCATCGCGCCACAGACTGTTATCTATAAACAAACTTAAACATGTAGGACAATTCTACAAGACGAGCATCTTATTCAGATCGCAAATACCGGGTAATCCGCGCGGCCCATTGAACCTGACTTTTTAAACACTTCATGCATTCTTATTCGCTGTAACAAACCCACTTTCAAGTTGCCGGAACACTCACAACGCTGGCTGACCCAAGGCATTGAAGACGGCGCCTCCAGCCCTCTGCCTTCGCCAAAACATACTTCAGCAAATACACAAGCCTGTGGAGTTTGGCCTGCATATAAGTCAGGGCCTGGAATATCCAGTGCATCGCTAATACTTTAAACATGACCGCCCTGCTTACTTCCCCTGAACATGACACTGCGCCACTTATCACGTTCACTATTCCTTTGTCATTCGCCCTTCACCGCCTTGTGCTATTCGCCCTCGAATCTGCACGGCCGGCAAGATACCCGCCGAATGCAAAAGCTGTAACACAGTCAATCAGCGTGCCTGCGAATTTGTTGTTACAACAGCACCAAAAAACCACTTCACTGGTGGCCCGCACCATGACTCAGAAATCCCGAGCCCATTCATCGAACGCCTGGTACTGGATGGGCAAGCTCACACCCCCTCAGGCCTTGCCGACCTCAGTCCCGCGCGAAGCCTTGCTGACATCCATGAAGGCCAACGCACAGGTTCCGCTGACGCTGTTGACCGCTCCGGCCGGCTACGGCAAAACCACTTTGCTGATGCAGTGGCACGCGGTATTGCAGCAGCAAACACCCGAGGCGGTAGTGGCCTGGTTGTCGCTGGATGAAGCTGATGCCGAACCGAACCGCTTCCTGGCCTACCTGATTCTGGCCCTGGACCATGCCGGCATTGAACTGACGCACCTGCCACGCCTGGCCATCTTGCAAACACTGGATGTACAGCCGCAACGGACAATGCATAACTTGTTGCAGGCACTTGCCCGGGAGAACCGTTCAATCACCCTGTTACTGGATGACTATCACCTCGCGGCCAGCCCTGAGGTGGGTGCCATTCTGGGCCACCTGCTGGAACAGGCAGCACCGTGGCTGCACTGGGTGATTGCCAGCCGGACCTGCCCGGACTGGCCACTGTCACGCTGGAAAGCCATGGGCCGGGTACACGAAGTCAATGCCCGGGACTTGACCCTGTCCCTCCAGGAAGCCCGCGGCATCCTCGGCGATGAGCTGGACGCCAACGATTTGTCGCGGGTACACGCGGCCACCGAAGGCTGGGCCGTGGCGGTTCAACTGGCACGGCTGTGGCGTACCGGCAACGATGGGGCGATCTACGGCTTGAGCGCCTTCTCCGGCGGTGTGGCCGATGTCGCCAATTACCTCACCACACACATATTCACGAGCTTGTCCGGGGACTGCCAGTCACTGCTGCTGCAAACCTCCCTGTTGCAACGCTTCAACGCCGATCTGGCAGATGCGGTGCGTGGCCGTCATGACAGTGCCGAGCACTTGAGGCAACTTGCCCACCTCGATACGTTACTCATCCCGCTGGACCCCGAGCACCAATGGTTCCGCTATCACGCCCTTCTGCGTGATTTTCTGCGGCTGCGGGTCGACAGCCAGCAGGCCCGCACCATCCATCGCGCCGCTGCACACTGGCTGGCGCAGCAGAAAGACTGGAGCCAGGCCGTCCACCATGCACTCAAGGCTCAAGACATCCCCCTGGGGGTGAGCCTGGTGGTCAGCGCAGGTGGCTGGGAGCTCGTGCTGCACCATGGCATTCGCTACGCCCAAAGCCTGCTGGGCCAGTTCGATGCAGCCACTTGCAACACTCAGCCTGATCTCTTGCTGCTCCAGGCCTATCTGCACGCCAAGCTGGGCGATCACCTGCTGTCGACCCAACTGCTGCATCGTGCCCGCAGTGCGGTGGCCGGGGACGCTCGGCTGACTAGGGATTTCCACGTCATCCAGACTTTGGCGAATGCCTATCAGGACCGTTTTGAGCATCTCGATGCCGAAAGCCTGACCTTGCACAGCAGCCCATACCCGCTGGAGCAGACCCTCGGACAAGCCACGCTGGAGTGCGTGCATGCCCTGGCGGCCCTGACTCGCGGCGACATGGCGCTAAGCCTTCGCACCATCAGGGATGCGCACGTCAAGATGCGGGTAATCGCCAGCCCACGCGGCGAGAACTATTGCCATATCCACGAGGCACAAGCGCTGGCCCTTTCAGGGTGCATCGACGACGCTGCTCATCTGCTTGAAGAGGCCCTGGCATTCGCCAGCAACCACTTTGGCCAGGAGAGTTCGTTGTGGGCACTGGCGGGCTGCTTCAAGGCCCGGCTTCTGTACTGGCAAGGTGAATGGGCGCAGACCCGGCCCTGGCTCGAAGACGGCTGGGCGACGCTGGACCATGCCGATGGCTGGCTGGATGTGGTTGCGGTAACGGCTGAGGTGGAGTGGCGCACCCGGTTGCGCAGCCACGGGCTGCAGGCCGCATTGCTGGAACTGGACCATGTGGCGGGCCTGGCAAAGGCCCGTCAATGGCCACGACTGTCCGGCCTGGTGCAAGCCTGGCGTGTAGATGCACTGGTGCAGGGCGGGCAACTGCCCTCCGCCCGCCAGGCCCTCTTGCAATCAGATCTGGAGAAGACCGCCAGGTGTACAGGGGACTGGCGCAGCCAGGAAGCCGCCACGCTGGCCTTGGCCCGGGTGCAGTTGCACAGCGGCGCCTCAGGGCCGGCGCTGTTACGCCTGCAACGTGCGGCTGCCGAGATGGAGACTAAAGGCCTGCTGCTGCCTGCCTGGCGCCTGAAACTGATGGCCCTGGCCGCTCGCAGCAAGGCTCGGACGCTTGAACCCGAGGACACCGCGCAGGCCTTGGCCCCGGTCATGCAACATGCCCTGCCGGGCCTGCTGCTGGAAGTCGGCCCGGTACTGCTCCCCGCATTGTCAGGCTACCCGCAGCCGTCACCCATGCTCGCCACGATTATCAAGCGGCTGCGAGGCTGGCGGGCACACCCGATACCCGCACGGACAACGCTGAGTGCAAAGGAGACCCAGGTACTGGGCCTGCTCGCCAGCGGGCAATCCAACAAGTCCATTGCCCTCGCACTGGATATCTCCGAAAACACGGTGAAGTTCCACCTCAAGCACCTGTTCGCCAAGCTCGGGGTGGACAACCGCACCGCAGCCGCCAGCGCGGCACTACGCCAGGGGCATCTGAGGCAATAACCTACCCGACCGGGTAGGCGCAATGCTTGATCGCCCTGCTTACTACCCTTGCCTCCTGTAGCACCCCATCCCGCGTACTGCCTAGCATCGTGACCATCAGCAAAGATGGTCGCGATGGCGGCCATCTCCGGCTCCGTGCAAGAACAACAATGTCCAGGAGATGCACTGTGCAACCAACCCGCAAAACCGTGCGCGTGGCCACCGATGTGGGTGGCACCTTTACCGACCTGGTCTATTTCGAACACGACCCGGCCACCGGTCAGCAAACATTGCGCAGCGCCAAGGTGGATACAACGCCACCGAACTTTGCCCAAGGCATCCTCAATGTCATCAAAAAGGCCCGGGTGGTGCTGTCAGAGGTCGACTTTCTTGCCCACGGCACAACGGTAGTGATCAATGCGCTGACTGAACGCCGTGGCGTCAAGACCGCGCTGATCACCACCGCCGGCTTTCGCGACATCCTCGAAATCGCCCGGGCCAACCGCCCCGACTACTTCAACTTGAAGTGGGCCAAACCGGCGCCCTTTGTACCGCGCTATCTGCGCCGGGAGATCCCGGGGCGCCTGCACACCGACGGCCACGAGCGCGAGCCGTTGGTGCTGGACGAACTGCCCGCGATGATCACGGACTTTAAAGCCGATGGCGTGCAAGCCATCGCCATCTGCCTGCTCCACGCCTATGCCAACCCCTGCCACGAACAGGCCGTACTGGCCGAGGTCAAGCGCCTGTGGCCGCAAGTTTCGGTGGTTGCCTCGCACCAGATCACCCGCGAATGGCGGGAGTACGAACGCTCCAGCACCACCGTGCTGTCGGCGTATGTGCAACCGATCGCCGCGCGTTACCTGGATGAACTGGAGGCCGGCCTCTGCAGCGGCGGCTACCGGGCGCCGCTGTACATCATGCAATCCAATTGCGGGGTCGACAGCGTTGCCCATGCGCGGGACATCCCCATCACCATGGTCGAGTCCGGCCCGGCCAGCGGCTTCTGGGCGGCCGCCGAGCTGGGCCGGTTGATCGACGAACCGAACCTGCTGGGCCTGGACATCGGCGGCACCACCGCCAAGTGCGCGCTGATCCGTAACGGCCAGGTCTCGATCAAGACCGACTACTGGATCGAGCGCGACCGGGTCAATGCCGGTTACCCGATCATGGTGCCGGTGGTGGACCTGGTGGAAATCGGCAACGGCGGCGGCTCCATCGCCTGGGTCGATGCCTTCGACAAACTGCATGTCGGCCCGCAGTCCGCTGGCGCCCTGCCCGGCCCGGCCGCCTATGGCCATGGCGGCACCGACATCACCACCACCGATGCCAACCTGGCCCTGGGCCGGATCAATCCGCAGTACTTCTGTGGCGGCGAAGTGATTGCCGATCTCAAGGCCCTCGATCGCGGTTTCAGTGCCCTGAGCGAGCGCTTACAACTGCCCCCCCATGAGGTCGCACGGGGGGTGGTGCGCCTGGCCAACAACAATATGGTCAACGCCCTGAAACTGGTGTCGCTGAGCCGTGGCCATGACCCGCGCGAGCTGACCCTGATGGCCTTCGGCGGTGGCGGTGCCCTGCATGCGGTCGCGCTGGCCCAGGAACTGGGGGTCAGGAAGGTCATAGTGCCGCGTGCGGCCGCGGTCTTTTCAGCATGGGGCATGACGCTCTCGGACCTGCGCCGCGACCTGTTCGTCAACCGCTTCGTCGAGACCTCGCAACCCCAGGCAATTACCCGGGCTCAGGCGTTCCTCGACGAGCTGATGACCTCGGCCCGCGAGCAGTTCGTGGCCCAAGCCGTACCCCCGGAGCGGGTTGAACTGCACGTGCATTGCAAGCTGCGCTATCAGAACCAGGAGCATTCGGTGGAGGTGCCATTGAACGCCGATGAGCTGCTCGACCGCGACTGGGTGCAAATCGCACAGCGCTTTCACACCCTCTACGAACTGCATTACACCTACCGCCTGGATGCGCCGCTGGAAATCGTCGGTTTCCATCTGGCAGCCATCGCTCAAATCGACAAGTGGGTCCCCAAGGCGCTGCCCACAAGCGGGCGCACGCTGGAAGCCGCGAGCAAGGGCCGGCGGCAGGTGGACTACGCCACTGACGGTCTGCATGACGCGGCCATCTACGACTACGCGCTGCTTGAGCCGGGCATGAATTTTGACGGCCCGGCGGTTATCGAAGACGCCGGCACCACTGTGCTCGTCCACCCGTACAACCAGGTTTGCGTCGACACCCTGGGCAACCTGCACATCATGATTAACGGATGACCGGAGCCGCGCCATGCATACCCTCGACATCTTCACCCGCGACATCATCCAGAACTCACTGCAGGCCATTGCCGACGAGATGTTCGCCGCCATGCGCAAGGCGGCGATGAGCCCGGTTATTTATGAGGTGCTGGACATGGGCACCGGCATCACCGACGCCGACGGCGAGATCGCCAGCTCCGGTGCCGGCATCCCGGCCTTTGTCGGGGTGCTGGACAAGGCGGTCAAACAGATCCTGCTCCAGCATCCCGGCCCCGGCGACATCGAAGACGGCGACGTGTTCATCTGCAACGATCCCCATAGCGGCGCAGTGACCCACCTCAACGATGTGGTGCTGGCGATGCCCGTGTTCGCCGAGGGACGGCGCGTGGCCTGGACCGCCAACATCGCCCACTGGAACGACGTCGGCGGCATGGTGCCCGGGTCGCTGTCGACCCAGGCCAGCGATATTTTCCAGGAAGGCCTGCGCCTGTACCCGGTCAAGCTGATCAGCCGCGGCCAGCCGATCCGTTCGGTATTGCAAATCCTGCGCGCCAACACGCGCATGCCGGACTTCATGGAAGGCGACCTGTGGGCCGGGGTGGCGGCGGTGCGCGGCGGGGCCTTGCGCCTGCGCGAATTGACCGCCAAATACGGCACTGATCTGTTCCTGCTGGCGATGCAGGACTTCATGGACCTGGGGGAAAAAGTATCGCGCATGGCCCTGGCCGAGCTGCCCAATACCCGCCTGTCACTGCAGGAGCCCCAGGACGATGGCAGCGTATTCAAGGTATCGGTACAGATCCATGACCGCGCGCTGACCGTCGACCTGTGCGACAACCCCGACCAGTGCCTGGGCCCGACCAACTTGAGCCGGGACGGCGCGGTGGTCGCCGCGCAAATGGCCTTCAAGGCACTGACCGCCCCCCGGGGCATCACCAACGGCGGGACCTTCCGCCCGCTCACGGTATTGACTCGCCCCGGCTCCCTGTTCGATGCCCTTTCACCGGCGGCCGAAGGGTTCTATTTCGAGAACCTGATCCGCGTGCACGACCTGATCCTGCGCTGCCTGGCCCAGCAGTTCCCCGACCGTTTGCCTGCCGGCAACTTCGCCTCGGTCTGCGCCACCATCATCGGCGGCCGGCACCCGGACACCGGTCGGGCCTTCACCCTGGTGGAGCCGGAAATCGGCGGCTGGGGCGCCCAGGCCGGGCGCGATGGCAATAACGCCGTTTACTCCGGGCTGCATGGCGAAACCTACAACTGCCCGGTAGAAGTCTGCGAGGCCCGCTACGGCCTGTATGTCGAGCGCATGGCATTGAACGATGAGCCCGGCGGGCATGGCCAGTACCGGGGTGGTCGCGGTATCTGCATCGACTACCGCGTGCGCTGCGACGCCAGCTTCCTGACCTGCGGCTACACCCGTTCGGTGGTGCCGCCCTGGGGCCTGCAGCGGGGGCTGGACGGGACTCCCAACTACGTCGAAGTCCTGCGCAATGGCTGCGCGCCGGAGCGTTACGCCATGGCCAGCAACATCGAGCTGCAAGCCGGTGATCTGGTGCGGGTGCGCACAGGGGCTGGCGGTGGCTACGGCCCGCCCGCCGACCGCGAGCACAACGCGGTGCGCGACGACCTGAAAAACGGCTATCTCGACCCGGACACCGCCCGTGCCGTGTATGGCGTCCAGCCCTGACCCCGACCTGCCGCCGCTCGGCGGTCTCCACGCGTTCACCTAATAACAATAAGAGGGAACCGTCATGTTGCAACATCCGCTATCTCGCTGCGGTTTTGCGTTCACGCTGGCCATGACCCTGGGTGTAAGCACTTCGACCCGGGCAGAACAATTCATCGGCTTTGCTCAACCCGGGTTGCCCGGGCGCTGGGCCGTGGAAACCTTCCCCGTATTCAACCGCACTGCCGACGGCAACCTGCGGGCGGGGGGCAATACCGTGCTGGCGTACTTTTCGCAAACCGGCTTTACCGGCACCACCCGTGACCAGTTGCAATTTTGGGTCGGAGCGGTGCCCGGCTACACCAGCACCAATGGCGCAAAGGACGCCAGCCCCTGGGGTGTCGCGTCACCCAACCTGGGTTTTGCCTACTACTACAACGTGGTCCAACCCAAAAGCGCCTACGCCTCTGCGGGCTACGTCAGCTTCTGGACCAACCCGACGCTGATGGTCGAGTTCCCCAATGGCAACACTGACACCGCCGGCCACGGTGCCTTTGCCAACCGTTACGCCGCCAGTTTCAGCGTGGCCAACTACCTGCAGGTGGGCAAGTTTGCCGCCACCTTCACCCCCGTCGGCGTGCACTACGCCGCGCGCAATCGCAACAGCACCGACCTGGGCAACGGCGATCCGCAAAAACTGCGCGGTGGCCTCAGCTATTGGTTCGCCGACATTGCGGCGGGCTACCTGGTGCGCGACGACCTGTGGCTGGGCGTGCACCACGTCTACCACCTCAATAACCGTGCGGCCTCCAGTTTTGAGGAATCGCGCGTGGGAAAGATAGGGCCGTCCATGACCTACACCGGTTTTTCCCAGCAGGGTCTCTACCTGTCCGCCAACGTGAATTTCGACTACTACCACAGCGCCAACCTGCGCCGTTCCAATGAACTGACCATGGCGCTGGTGAAGTTTTTCTAGCGCTGCCGGCACACTCCATTCAAGGAAACCTCCATGGATACTGCAACCACACCCCCCGCCCAGCCACAGGATGTACCGGTGTCGGTACGTTGGCTCAACCCGATTGGCCACCCCACGTTCGATGCGCCGATCGCCGATTTACTGCACGGCATCAAACAACCCGCGACCCGGGTCGAAGTCGTGTCCTTTGATATGAAGCCCAGCCCGACGCACCTGGAGTACCGGGCCTATGAGGCACTGACCTATGAACGGACAGTGCGCATCGCGCGCGATTGCGCGCAGCAGAACATCGATGCCCTGGTGATTGGCTGCTTCTACGACCCGGCCCTGGAGGACGCCCGGGAAATCTCCGGCGACTGCCTGGTGGTTGCGCCCTGCCAGGCGAGCCTGCAAGTCGCGGCGCAACTGGCCAACCGCTACTCGATCATCGTCGGGCGCGACAAGTGGATGGAGCAGATGCGCGAGCGGGTAGGCGGCTATGGTGCCGCAGACCGGCTCGCTTCGCTGCGCTCACTGGGCATGGGTGTCGATGAGTTCCAGAAAGACCACGCCCTCACCCGCCGCCGCATCATTGAACAGGCCTTGCTGGCCGTTGAGGAGGACGGCGCGGAAGCCGTCATTCTGGGCTGCACCATTGAGTTCGGCTTTTTTGAGCAGGTGCAGCGCGAGGTCGGCGTGCCTGTCATCGACCCGGTCGTGGCGGCCTTCAAGATGGCCGAGGCCCTGGCCGGCATGAAGCGACGCTTCGGCTGGGCCCCAAGCCGCGTCGGCAGTTGCGAGCCACCCCCCGAAACCGAGATCAAGGCCTTTGGCCTGTTCCAGGGCCCGGTGCCGATCGGCAATCGCGTAAACGCCTAGGAGATCCCCCATGAGCGAAACCATGCCCATGCCCGAAACAGACGCCAGCCCACCCCGGCAAGTGGGCGATATTTTCAACCATGTGCCCTTGACCCGTGAGCACCTCAAAGCGTGCCTCGCGTTGTTCTTTGTATTCGCCATCGAAGCGTGGGAGATGATGATCATCGTCTACACCGCGCCACTGATCGCCCAGGACTTCACCCTGGATGCCCTGGCCGTGGGCCATCTGATTGGCGCCATGTTTATCGGCATGCTGCTGGGCTCATTGCTCTGGGGCAAGCTGGCCGAACGAATCGGCCGCAAGGGCGCGGTGATCTGGAGCCTGGCCAGTTACGGGGTGATATCGCTGGCCAGCGCATTCGCCCCGGACTACACCAGCCTGTACGCACTGCGGCTGCTGTCGGGCGTGGCCGCAGTGGGCATGATGGTGGTCACCTTTGCCCACTATCAGGAGCTGCTACCGGTGCGCTATCGAGGCGCGCTGACGGTGTACCTGGCATCGGGCTGGCCGATCGGCATGCTGCTGGCACTCGGTGCCACCGTGTGGCTGATGCCCTATGGCTGGCGCACGATTATCGCGGTCAGCTCGCTGGGTGGCCTGTGGGCGCTGGTGGTCGCGCGCTGGGTGCCGGAGTCGCCGTACTGGCTGGCCAGTGCCGGGCGCCAGCCCCAGGCCCGCGAAGTGATCGCCCGCCTGAGCCGTGGCGCCGTCCAGGTGCCGCACACCTGCCAATTGCAAGTGGATCAGGCCAGCCGGGGCCGGCAACGGGAGTTGTTCGCCCCGGCGCTGTTGAAAATCAGCGTGCTGCAGATTCTGGTCAATTTCACCTTCTCCTGGGGCTATTGGGGCCTGCAAACCTGGCTGCCAACCCTGCTGCAACAGCGCGGCCTTAGCCTGCCACAAAGCTATGGCTTTATCGCATTGTCGGCGCTGTGCATGATCCCCGGGTACATGGCCGCGTCATGGCTGACCCATCGTTACGGGCGCAAAAAAATCATCGTCGGTTTCATCGGTGCCTCGGTGATCGCCGGCTACGGCTTTGCCAATGCCCAGACCCTGGAAATGCTCTACCTGAGCAACTTCGCCCTTGCCTTCTTCAGTCTCGGCGCCTGGGGTGTATGGGGAACCTGGATCGCCGAACTGTACCCGACCCCGCTGCGCACCATCGGCTACAGCTGGGCGATTCTGGCCCAGCGCATCGCCAACATCCTGGCACCGTCCTTGATCGGTGCGCTGGTGGCCTATGGCGCGTCATTCAACATCACCACCACGCTAATCAATGCCTTCATGCTGGCCGCAGTGCTGCTGGCACTGTTCATTCCAGAAACCGAGGGCAAAACGCTGAACTGACACGACTCCTTTAGCGCTTTCAGACGCATGCGAGCTGCAGTGGCTGGCATCACCCCACCGCTCACTGCGCTTGAATGGCGCCAGGCGCATGGATGCCTGCCGCATCCACTGCCTCAAGGCGTCACCCGCACGGGTAGCCTCCACAATCATCAGAAATGGAATTCAGCATGAGCAATCAACCTCTGGCGGGGGGTATTACCCTCGCCATGCACCGCGGACCCTTCCAGAACAACGGCGCCACACCGTGGTACTCGACCGTTCAAATCGGCACTCCGGGGCAACCGTTAAAGCTGGCACTGGACACCGGAACCAACATTGCCTGGGTGACGTCCAGCCTCTGCGCCCCCGAGGGTTGCCGGCATTACAGTGCCGGCCGGTTCGACTACCGGGCGTCCGCCAGCTTCGCCTTCACCGACTGCCTGCAACGACCCTACAGCTTTGGCCCATGGGGGACAATGCAGGTCGAGTCGGGGTCGGACGTAATGACCCTCGACCAGACGACGCTGCCCACCCAGCTGCTACTGGCGACGGACTACACTGGCGCGCAATTTCGCCAGCTGGACTGGGACGGCGGTATTGGCCTGCCCTGCAGCAGTGCCTGTATCGACGGCCGCAGCTCGTTCGTGTTCCAGGAGTTGATGAACGCCGGCAAGGTTGATCCGCACCAGCCCTTCATCGCCTTCGACTGGGACGCCGGGTCGGGGCGCGGCAGCTGCCAGTTGGGAGCCGTAGATGCCAGCAAGACCCAAGGTCCTCATCTGTTTTTGCCATGGGCGGTCTACGGCAAAATGGCGGGCGTCGAGTACATCTGGTCCACGCCGCTGACGACCTTTGCCGTCGGCGGCGAAATACTGGCGAAGGACCTGACCTTTGCCCTGGACTCCGGCTCATCCCGGTTCAAGGGCGATGACCGGCTGATGCGCCAAACCCTGGCGCGCATCGCCCAAGGTGACTGCCCGCCAGTGGTACTTGGCTTTGCCGATGGCGAGATCACGCTCGGGGCCGACGCCTACAACGTATTAATCGACCAGGGCCCCTGCAAAGGCCAGACACTGCCTCAGTTCGAACCACTGGGCATTCCCGACATGGTGCTGGCGGGTTCTCTGGTGATGGAGCACTGCTACACCGTCTACGAATACCGCGTTGTGCAGTGCGGCCCTGGCGCGTACTCATTGGCGCCCGTTGGCGTCTGGCTATTCAATCGACCGGACGGGCCGCAGATCATCACGCGCCCGTCTTCGCAACACTTCGACCTGGAACCGCGAGCGATAGCCCACGGCAAGTTCATCATCAACCCTGTGACCGGGCTTGAAACCCCGTCCCTGCCACTGTCGGCTGCGGGCACCTGGCAGAATGACTATGGTTCAGTCATGACGCTCACGGTCGAAGAGCAGCGGATATCAGGCACCTATCAATCGTCTACGGGGTCGACGGGCAAATACGCAGTAACCGGCTATCAAACGCAGCCCACCGACCTGCACGATCACGGCCTGCCGCTAGCCCTGGCCATCCAATGGCACTCCCTGGGCGAGGGTGCTGCCGACCCCAGCTGGAACTGGTCTTCAGGGCTGTGCGGGCAGCTCCATCGGGTGAAGGGCGAAGACACGTTGGTGCTATCGCACTTGCTGGTGGCCAGCAGTGACTTCCCGGGGCTTGTTGACCAAGGAACCTACGCTGACAAGTTGACGTACCGCCGGGTTGCCTTGGAGCCAGCCAGGACAGCGCCTGCCACCTCCACAGCGTTGCCCGCGATATCAGCCCCCCTGAGCGGTGACTGGCTGGCCACCGATGGCAGCTGCTTGAGCCTGCGTATCCACGCCGCCCGCCACGGTGCTTTTGGCTGTGTTCTGGGTCGATTTTCATCGGCTGGCGCAGAAGTTGACGTATGCGGTTTTACCGACATCAAGGCCCGGGCCTGCGGGCTGTCATTGCAATCAGTCAGCCTCTCAACGGCAGGGTTTGCGGGCTCTAAAGTGCAGTCGCTGTCAGGGACTCTCGAACTTGCAGACGAACAGTTGAATATCCTGGTCATGACCGGCTTGCCAACCACTGCCGAGCACAGCTATTTGCAGACCCGAATCAAGGCCCTGACTTTTTCCCGACGGCGCCATACAGCCTTTTAGCAGCGCTTGGCATGGCGCTGGGGGCAGGACTCTGGGCTTAAGCCCCCCGCTACGGGGGGGCCGAGATGGATATCAGAGAAACGAAAAAAGGACCCGAAGGTCCTTTGTTCTTGCTCTATCGAATTGCGTTGAATGGACTGCCCTGATCGCTCAGTGTAGTGGTCAACTAATCCCGGACACTGCATTAAGTTTTTTCTCGGCCTGAGCCGGTGGCAGCCCACCATTAAATTGGTGCGGTCGAATCCAGTTGTACCGGTGCATCAAAAAATGGCTGATATCCCGC